>JBEBTM010000051.1:0-14123 GCA_040393745.1 Thermogutta terrifontis
TCCGCCGAATTAACGGAATCGTTGACATCCTGCAAAATCGCGTCGTAACGATGCAGACGGAAATGCACGCCCCGGACCAGATCAAACTGCTGAAAAAGGCCAGCATGCCGGGCAGCGCCCAAACGGCCAAGCAGATTCCCATGGCCGCCATGGGGGCCCTGTGTTGCTTCGTCGCCCCGCTGTTCCTCGGTATCGCCATCGAACGGATCAAGCCGCGATTGTACCATGTTTCCCAGATCCGCCGGGCGATTCCCAGCGTAATCATCGGCGAAATCATGGAACCGCCGGTCGCCTGGATTCATGGAGCCACGTTCCGTAAACGCCTTGCCCGATACCGGGAAAGCGTCCATAATTGGTGCACCCACCTGCTGTTGAGCCACCCGTTCAACCGGTGCCAGACACTGTCCGTGGCAAGCGTGTCCGGAGACGACGGAAAGACGTTTCTGGCCGTCCAGGTTGCCGTGGCCATGGCCCAGATGAAGAGTGGACCGGTTCTGCTCATCGACGGCGACATGCGGGTCGGACGCCTCCATTTGCTCTTCGGTAACGAAGAGACGGGCATCGGACTGGCCGATGTGCTTTCCTTCCGTAACGGTTTCGGGGAAGCGGTCGTCTTGAACGAACGCGAACCGAACCTGCATCTGCTTTCGTCGGGCCATTTGGATGTTTCACCTTATGAATTGCTCGGCGACGGTCGGTTCGGTGAACTCCTTGATACGTTGAAAAAACACTATTCGCTCATCCTGGTCGTGCTTCCACCTGTAGCCAATGCCGCCGAGTCCTTGGTCATGGCCGCGAGTACCGATTCCGTACTCCTTTGTGTCCGACAAGGTGAAACGGTTTTGGCCGCGATGGAAGACGTGTTCCGGAAGCTGGTCAATACGGGTAGCAATGTCGACGGCATCGTCGTCAAAGACATTCCGTACTACCAAATGGCCGGCAAAGACGGCGGATTCGCCGACAAAGTCGAACAGGTCCGCTTGGCCCACCTGCTGCAATATGCCGATTAAGAAAGAATTTAGGAGTTAGAGGTTGGAAGCGGAAACCGTTTTTTCGAACCTTCTTCCTGATCTTCCTTCTAACTCCCATCTCCTTGCTTCTAACTCCCGATTCATACGCCATGACAGACAACAATACCGCTTCGAACGCTTCTCCGGATAAACCGTCCGTACCCTCATCCAACGTCTTCGAATACGTGGTTTCATGGAAATGGCTCCTTGGAGGGCTCCTGCTCCTGTTCGTTTGCGGCGGGGCTTGCGGGGGGCTCTATTACCTTCGCTGTTCGAACCTGGCCGAGCACGTTCTTACGGTTTCCCGAAAGATGATGACCGAAGCCATGGAGATGCGCAAATCCGCCGATGAGGAACCCGACCGGAAAAAACGGGATGAAATCATCTTGGATTCCTACCGCATGCGCGAGAACGTCGCCGATTTGTTGCGCAATTACAACGAGTCGCTCCAGACCGTGAACCCGGACATCCTGCGCGAACTGAACGACGCCTTGGAAAGCATGTACGGCGAAAAACTGTACGAACCCCGCTCGCTCCGACTCCGACGGATCGAAGGTTTGATCCAGAATTGCCAAAACATCATCATGGTCACGTCGACGAATAGCGAGGCGTTCAGGTACCATATCCGCCTCATGGAATTGGAATGGGAACGCTACGGCATCGCGCGACGTTCCGAGTGGGCCGAAAGCGCCCTGAGTCGGGCCTCGGCCGTCTACACCATGGAGCAGGAATTGACCGGGCAGGTTAACTACAGCGCCCTGAAAATCATGACCCTGATTTCTCTGAGTCGAATTGGAGCCCTGAGTTACGCGCCCGTAGCCGGGATTCCCTACATGGACCAACTCCTGGAAAAAGTTTACCAGATCAACCCGAGCGACCTTGACATTTGCCCTCGCTACGCGGAATTCATTGTGGCCGTCGATCGTGCCGAATTTCGGGATTGCGCCAGTGAGGAATTGCGGAAAATGCCCCCCGAAGAGCGTCTGGAAAAGGCACTCCGGATGATTGACGGCATGGTCGCGGCAAACGCCGACGAACCCCGGGCCTACATGGGACGCTTCATGTTCCGAAAACTGTTCGCACCGCGCCCTCAGGATCTCAATTCGACCGATCTGGATATCCAGGCGATCCTGAAAATCGATCCTGAAAACCCCCTCGGCTTGCTCCAGGCGGCGGCGGAAAAAGCCAACCAGGCCCAATTGGCCCGGCGCGACAACAATGACGCCGTAAGTCGACAACGAAAACAGGAGGCCGAAGACTATTTCAAAAAGGCCATTGAAGTACAGCCGTCAACCCCCCTGGCCTACCAGTGGTACGGCGAATTCAAACTCATGTTCGGCGACCTGGACGAAACCATTGAGATCTGGAAGCAAGGCATCGAAAAAAGTCCTCCGCATAACGAGGAATTGATCGGGCGTTTGACTTTGGCCCTGCTCGAACAACGACGCTATGAAGAAGCCGGAGCGACGATACGTCTGCTGGGACCTGCGGTCCAGGAGGCGTGGGCGAACCAACCTTCGGCCGTGACGCCGTTGAGGAACCTGTCGGTCATGCTCACGGCCATGCTCAATGACGGAGAAGCCCGGGAAGCCCGCGTTAAAGGTCGGGCTGCCCAGCGAGTCGGACAAATGGAGGAATCCCGCCGCTATTTCGCCTTGGCCGTTCGCAAGTCAAGCGACGCCTCCCAGGAACTGGGACGCTTGTTTGATGCGTTCGGTATCACGACTCACGACTTCGTTGTCGACGAGAACACGATTTTCGCCTCGGTGCTGCCCCGGGCCCTGATGTTGGCCGGTCAGCTTCAATCCGACTCCGGAAAATGGGACAAGGCGGCCACATCTTACGAAAAAGCGGCCCGCTTCAAGGGATTTCAGGTTCTGGGAGCCGTGGCCGCGGCCAATGCGTACCAGAACAACAAGCAATCCGGCGAGGCCCTGACAATCCTGAAAGCCGCCGTGGATGCAAATCCGCAGAACACGTCTTTACGTTTCAATTATTCGCAAATCATGTTCAATGATCGGATCCGTCACAGCGGTACCACGCCGGAACAGTTTGCCGAAGTTGAGAAAGAGCTCAAAACGCTTGAGGAAAGCCGAGACCAATTGGCCCGGCCCTGGTTGATCGACCTCAGGCGGGTCCAACTGGAAATGGTCCGCGACAGCCGTTCCGGCGAGAACGACCGCGTCCTCCAGGCCGCTTCGACCGCCCTCCGGCGATTCCGGGAGCTGGAAAACAAGGAATTCCCTGAAGTTCAGGTTCAGAAAAATCCCGAAAAGAAGGTCTATTCCGACGACTTGGAATTCCTCTCCGAGCTGGCCGGATTGTACAGCTCACTTTCGGCCCTGTCCGATTTCGACCGCATTTTGGACAAGCTTCACGATCTGCCCGGCGGTGAAATCGTGTACTTCAGCCAACGTGTCGGCGATGCGCTGCGACGCAAGGATCGGGAAGGGGCCATCCTGATCATCGAAGAAGCCATGAGCAGCGACCTGTTGACCAGTGCGCAGAAACAAACCTTCCTGCCCAGCTTGGAAAACCTGAAGTCGGACGACATAGACTCCATGAAGAGCATTTACAACCAGCTCAAAAACATCTTCGACGACAACCCCGACTCCATGTCCGAACGCCTGCTCTTCGCCTACGCCAACATGGCCATCGACCAGAAGGATTACAAACTGGCCAAAGATCTCCAGAATCGTCTGGAAGTGACCGAAAAAGAGACGGGAACCTACTGGCGCTACATCAAAGCTCTGTTAATCCTCACGGAACCCAAGCCCGATTTCGAGGCGGTGCGTAACATCGCCGCCGAAATCAATCGTTATCGAAACGAAAAATGGGATATGGGGTTCATCCTCCAAGCCATGGTCGAGGAACAATACCTGCGAACGAATCCCGACGACAAGGCCGCCAAGGCTCGGATGATGCAAGCCTACACCGAAGCCATCCGTTGCGGGACCACGCTGTCCCATATATGGAACCGACTCTATGCCATTTACCAGGCCGAGGGCATGACCAAAGAAGCCCAGGCGCTGAGGCGAGAGGCGTTCATTCGGGACATTTCCATCGGAACCACGCCCGGCCAGTTCCCGCAACCTTACCAGGGTATGGTCAGCAAGGTTCAGCAGGATATCCTTGACGAAAAATTCGACGACGCCGACACCGCGGCCCGCCAATGTGTCATGTTGGCCACGTCCCAGCGGGAGAATCCCGAAATGATCTTTTCGCTCAACTTGAACCTGGGAAGCATTTTCATGCAGGCGGACCTCTTCGACAGTGCCATCTGGCACCTCGAACCGGTGGCCAAGCGAGGTGGAACCTTTGTGTATCCCCTGGCCGCCTGTCTGGCCAAAGCAAAGCGAGTCGACGAAGGCGTGACCCTAATCCTGGATGAAATCGATCGGATGCCTTCCTCCGCCGGGCTGCTCGTGCCATCGCTCATGATCCTGATCAGCCAGGTCACGCCCTCCGAAGCCGTTTTCCAGCGTATCGACAAGCTGATCACGCGAATCGAAAATGGTGAACCGCAGATTTTCCGGGGCACGATTGAAAATTCGGGTGAAGCCCGTGACCTGCCCTTCGGCGAAAAACGGATTCGCTCCCTTGTGATCCGGTTTCCGGAAAGTGAGGATTTACCCGATGCCTCGGATATCGAGTTCTTCCCGCCCTATGACGGCGAAGAAGACGAAACCGAAGAAACGACACCAACCGAATGACCGAAAATTGTACTTGCATTTTTCCAAATTCAGTGCAAAATAAGTGTTCGCCGCCGGCTTCGAATTGGTGGTTGCCCCGCCGAAAAAGCCGACGTAATAATCCACTTGAAAGGATCCCTCGCATGACAAAATATGCAGGTTCGCTCATCGCCGCCTTCCTGACCCTTGCGATTTTGCCCTTGACCGCCAAAGCACAGGAAACGCCCCTGGCCGTCGGACTGAATGCCAATGCACCGAAAGTCCTGCCGATCAAAGGCGGTTTTTACGTCGAATGGCCGGCCTTGACGGAAATCGGCGGTATTACCCTGAAAAATCCGCCGGGCGGGGCATTCGAGCTCATGTTCGACCGTCGCTTGGACTCGATCAACCAGAAACCGGAGCCGGCGTCCAATCCCGACGTCCTGTTGCCGCTGGCCGACTATTGGATTGTCCGGGGCAAACCGGAACGGGCCATTCCGCTTTACCGTCGCGGTTTGGACGGTGATCCGACCAATCTCCTGTTTCAAAACAACCTCGCCATGCTTCTCTCCGATGCTGAAGGAAACCACCCCGAAGCGTTGCAAATGATCGATGAGGCCCTGAAGGATCGGCATGACAATGTTGTCCTCTTGGTGACGAATGGCATGATCCTGATGACCGCCGGTCGGGCTGATGAAGCGATTCCCGTTTTGCAGCGGGCCGTTGAGCTTTCCTGCCAGCATCCGATCTACTGCCTCCACCTGTCCAAGGCTCTGGACATGGCCGATCATTCCAGCTCGGCTAGGAACTGGTTTGACAAATCACGTACCCTGCTGGAATCCGGTTCCTACAAAATGACCCCGAACAGCAAAAAAATGTTTGAAGATCTCCGGCTCAAATATCCGTCCTCCGGCCTTTGATAAACGGTAAAAACACGACAAATTCCGTCATCCCCGCGCGGGTGGAGATCCCCGGTTCAGACGAGCCCGAAAGCAATGCTCGTCTGGTTTCCCGGCCACGCGAAAATGACGTTAGCATTCCCGACCGGACAACTCCGACAATCTCAATCTCATGTCTTCCACCAGCGATAATACCGATCTTAAAAAGAAATCAACGCCCCTGTTTGTCGGAGTGGTCCTGGTCGTTTTCGTGACCATGGCGATCGCCGCATATTCCGGTATCAACACCGGCGAATGGATGGAACTGCAGGGTCTGGACGAAGCCCGGAAAGCCCTTTTGGATGTCCCCAAGACGATCGGTCATTGGGAAACGGTCTATGAAAACGTGCTCGACAAGGACAGCGCCGCGATGCTCCAGGTGCAGGGCGGCAACTTCGTCCGACGTTATCGCAATACGCAAACCATGTCCGAAGTCAACGTCATCATGATGGTCGGCCCCACCGGAAAGGTCACGGCGCACACGCCGGAAATCTGCTTCGGAGGCCGGGATTACACCATAGGCGGCGACCGGGAACGCATTACGATCACCACGCCCGGCAAGGATGAGGCCACGGAAAACGAAGACACCTTCTGGAAGGTCGACTTCGTCAACAACGCCGTTCGGGGTGACACGATTTCCTTCTATTATTCCATCAACATCGGCAATTCCTGGGATGCCACGGAAGATCCCCGGTACACGTTCCGTTTCAAGAAATTCGCGTACAAAATCCAGGCCGAGGCGTTCGTCCTCAACGACCAGGATGTCGTTCGCGAATTCATGCAAGACTGCATCCCGGAAATTCGGAAGCACATACACCAGTGCCCCGACCGTTGGAATCCCGGGTTTTAACGGCATTACGACTCGCTTGCGTTTTAACCGCACCTCGCGAAACAAACATGGACGACCCCCTCTCTCATGACGCCGAGCGGCCGGAAGCGTCCGCCGCTTCTTCTCCGTTCGACTCGACGACTGAACGTTTCGATGCCTCAACCCACACCGACCGCATGGCTCGCACCGGCAGCGTGGCCAGCGAATCGGCCGTGCTTGTCGGCGTCTATCTCGACGGGCAGGGTACGCAGCCGTCTCCGCTGGACGAACTGGCCGGGTTGGCCGAGGCGGCCCGGGTCCGCGAAGTCGGCCGTATCATTCAACGCCGACGGCGTCCTGAAGTCGCAACCTATCTCGGGTCCGGCAAAGTCGATGAACTCAAGGAACTCGTCGCCGGGACGGACGCCAATCTCGTCGTCTTCGACAACGACCTCGCGCCGAGCCAGACGAAGAATCTCGAGGAAACGCTCAAGGTCAAGGTCGTCGACCGAACGGAATTGATTCTGGACATTTTCGCGAGCCGGGCCCGGACGATCGAGTCCCGCCTGGCGGTTGAATTGGCGCAACTTGAATATTCGCTGCCCCGGCTCAAACGGATGTGGACCCACCTCGAACGGCAAGGCGTCGGTGGCGTGGGTCTGCGCGGTCCCGGTGAAAAGCAACTCGAAGTCGACCGCCGTCTGGCCCAGAAACGGATACTCGATCTGAAATCCGAACTTAAGGCGATTCACAATCGTCGTCAACGGGAAGTTTCCGCACGAAAACAATCCCGGACCGTTTCCCTCGTCGGTTACACCAACGCCGGCAAGAGTTCGCTCATGAACCGGCTCACCGACGCCGACGTCTTCGTCAAGGATTTGCTCTTCGCCACGCTGGAAACCCGGACCCGCCGCTGGCAACTGCCCGGTTGGGGGCCCGTCCTGTTGAGCGATACGGTCGGTTTCATCCGTGATTTGCCGCACCATCTCGTTGCGAGCTTCCGGGCCACGTTGGAAGAAGCCACACAGGCCGACCTGCTGCTCCATGTCGCCGATGCCACGAGCCGGGACGTTCACGACCAGATCGACGCCGCCTTCACGGTCCTCGGCGACCTCGGTATCAGGGAAAAGGATACGCTGCTCGTCTTGAACAAGATCGACGCCCTGGAATCTCCGGAAATTCTACACATTTTAACGGACCGTTACCCGAACGCCGTGCCCGTCAGCGCCCGCACCGGCCAGGGTATCGACCGTCTCGCGTCGATGGTCGCCGATGCGCTGAGTCGGGAATTTCTCGATTTAACGATCAAAATGTCCGTCGCCAACGGCAGCCTCGCGGCTTATCTAGCCAGGGAAGGCGAGGTTCTCTCGAAACAGTACGATGATGAAACGCTTACCATCCATTGCCGGGCTCCCCGACATGTCGTGGGCCGTTTGCGTCAGGAGAGGGACATCACCGTTCAAGGCCTGCCCGAAGAGGAACACGCCAACGGTTGGAATGACCGCTGAAGTCTCCCCGGGCCGGCGCCGAGCCCGTTTTCGTTCCGAAAATGATCGATGAATCGTACGAAGTGGAAGATCCCGCAAAGAAGCTCAACGCCGGAAAACGATTGGCGTTGCATTCGTGGTCCGTATTATGACGATTTTCGGCTTGCACGAATAGGGATGCCTTAAAACGCGGGCTCGGTCACGTCTTCCGGGGAAGCGTTTTCCCGGGCAAACTGGCGGACGAATTCTTCGGCCCGACGCACTCCGGTCATGATTTCCTCCCGGGACGGTCGGAATTTAGCGAATTTGACCTGGTCCGACGATTCCAGGAACAACCGCAACCGTTCGCGGAGTTCCCGTGTCAACAGGCCTTCACGCCGCCAGAGCAGAGCGATTTCGTTCAGAAACTCCTCCGTGGTCAATTCCGGGGCCCGGATGTTCGTTTGCTGCTCGATGTACCAACGGACAATGCCGGTCAGTTCGATAAAGAATTGCTTGACGTCGTCCTCATAAAGCCGGCTTTCGACCAGGAGGCCCAGCCGACTCAGCGCGATTTCCTGCGGAGAAAGGTTCGACGTCGCATCGACGGTCTTCCGATTCGATCGGGCGCGAATTCCGAGAAGCGTCAAAAAGAGCAGCGCGAGTACCGTGCCCGCCACGATCCAGGGCCAAGGCCCCGACGACGGAATGTCGATCAAGTCCGGTCGATCCGTGATATTGTCCAATGAAGCCGCGGCGGACGTGACATCGGCCAGGATTTCCAATTCCACGGCGGGTAAAACAATAGAGCCCGCCGCTGCTTCGGAACCTTCCCGGCGGTCCCGGTAGTGGATCACGGTCGGCCAGATCGGCGTTTTGCCGCCCCGCCGGGGAATGACTTTCAGTCGCAACCGGCGAACTTCGCGCTCCGCGGAAATTTCGGGTAGAACTTCTTCCGCAGCCACGATTTCCAGTTCGCCCAGTGCGCCGCCGAAGTCGGGAAAAATCGTTTCAAGATGCGAGTCCGTTTCCACACGCAACTCCAGCGTGATTGCATCGGAAAGACGCGGCTGGTTCGGTGTAACGAGCCAATCGGCCCGGATACGATGATCGGGCGTCGCGGACTCGCAAAGAACCCGCGGCGTCTCCGCCAGAACGAGCGGTGCCGATAAAAGCACGAAAATAAAAAAGAGACGTCGCATCGGAGCTTCGGTGGAAACGCAATGGTTCGCAACGATATTTCAGTCTGCGTCTTTCGCTAGTTTTTTGAAGGCGTCGATCCCCCGGTGGATCGTTTCTTCCGTGGCGGAATAGGAAATCCTGAAATGAGTGTCCCGGGAACTGAACACACCGCCAGGAATAATAAGCATCGAATACTTCGCGATGGCTTTTTCCACGAATTTCGTCGCGGTTCCCCAAGGGGCTTTCGGAAACATGTAAAAGGCGCCTTCCGGTTTGACGATTTCGTAGTCTTCTTTCAAAGCGTCGAAAAGCATATCGCGGCGTTTCCGGTAACTGTCGATCTGGGCCGACATGTCGATGTCCATCGCGGCCAAAGCGCCGATCTGGCCCACATGGGGCGAGCAGACGAATGTGTACTGCTGGAATTTGAGCATTTCCTCGATCAGATCTTTTGGTCCGTGGGCGTATCCGACGCGCCAGCCCGGCATACCGTGCGACTTGCTGAAACCGTCCAAAACCAACGTCCGGTCATTGAACTCGGCGGGCGAGGTGAACTCCTGGAAGCAGAAGGTCCGGTAGATTTCATCGCTGATGAGCAGAATGTTGTGCTTCGCGGCCAGTTCGGCGATTGCTTTGACTTCTTCCCGCGTGGCAACCTTGCCCGTCGGGTTGGCCGGGCTGTTCAGGATGATCGCTTTGGTCCGCGGTGTGATGGCGTCGGCCAATCTTTGGATGTCGTACTGAAAATCCGGATAAGTTTGGACCATCACGGGCGTACCGCCGGCCATTTTCACGGTCGCATCGTACATGACGAAATAGGGGTCGAAGAAGATCACTTCATCGCCCGGATCGACCGCGACGAGCATCGCCAGGGCCAGCGCGCCGCTGGTTCCGCTGGCAATGAAAACTTTTCGGTCGGCGTGGTGATACTGGGCGTCGACCCGTCCTTGGATCTCTTCCTGCAGCAACTTGAGCCCTTGGGTGGGCGTATAACCGCTCTTGCGACCATTGACCGCATCGATCATCGCCTGTCGGGCTTCTTCGGGGGGGTCGAAATCCGGTTGGCCGATGGACAGATTGATCGGATTTTGCAGTTTCGCACCGAGGTCGAACACTTTCCGAATGCCGGACGCTTCAAACGTCCCGGCCCGCTTCGAGATCCATTGTGAAGGCATGGGAAATAATCCTTGATATTTTTGGACGTTCATGATTGGTTATTCCAAGCGTTAATTCTATTATAAAGGACGGGTTCTGTCGAGAGACGGCTATTTCGAAGATGACTTGGGGGGCGTGGTTTCAATCTCGCTGAACCGGCCCCGGTTGACGAACATCGGGGTTCTGGTAAACTTGTCGACAAAATTCGTCTTTTTGTTTCGGGCTCGCCGGGCGTTTTCGGTGAGGCTCCTTTCGGCAAAGCGTCCGGTCCGCTTCCGAAAACCTTGTATCGACCGGGTTTGAGTTGCGTCCGTAACGTTGCATGCTCCACGAGGGGCGTTTTCGTGTGCTTTGGCATTTTGGCTCGCGGCTCCCGAATTTAGAAAGAGATAAAGACCATGTCCCGAGTAACCGCTCCCGTTTCCGTTCAGGAATTGATCGACGCCGGCGTCCATTTCGGTCACCGCGCAAGCATGTGGAATCCCAAGATGCGACCCTATGTCTACGGCCGCCGGAAGCTGATCCACATCATTGACGTCCGTGAAACCGTTCGTGGTATCCTCCGTGCTAAAAAATACTTGCGTCAAGTCACCGCCCAGGGCAGTCTTGTTCTGTTTGTCGGAACCAAACGCCAGGCGACCGAAACCGTCAAGGCCGAGGCGTCGCGTTGCGGCATGCCGTATGTCGCCGAACGTTGGCTTGGTGGTACGCTGACCAACTTCGCCACGATCCGCAGTCGGCTCAAGCGGCTCGAAGAGCTCGAATCGATCATTGAAGGCGAGGAGCTCAATACTTACTCGAAGAAAATGCAGTCCTCGCTGCAGCGCGAATATCGCAAAATGTATCGGAACCTCAATGGTATCCGGGACATGAACCGCTTCCCTGAAGCGATGGTTATCATTGATCCGAAAAAGGAAAAGAACGCGGTGAAAGAAGCCCAAAAACTCGGCATCGTCACCGTGGCCCTGATCGATACCGACTCAGATCCCGACGAAATCGATCTCCCGATTCCGGGCAATGATGATTCGATCCGCTCGATTGAGGTCGTCATGCGCTGTCTGGCCGATGCCATTGAAGAAGGACGACGCGATGCCGGTGTCCAGACGGAAATGGCGGCTCGCTAATGCGTTGAGCAATCTCAAATCCACTCGGTACCGGTGTTGCGAACACCGGTGTCGGAGGATTTTCTTCCCAATCACCGAACATCAATAAAGGAACAACGATGGATATTTCTGCGGCTCAAGTGAAAGCGTTTCGTGACAAAACCGGTCTGGGTATGATGGAGTGCAAAAAAGCGCTCGTCGAGGCGAACGGAGATGAAGATAAGGCGATCGAAATCCTCCGTAAATCCGGTGCGAAAGCCATGGCGGCCCGATCGGATCGGGAAACCGAAGCCGGTCGAATCGCGATTTACACCGACCCGGCCAAAGGCGTTTCGGCTATGGTTGAATTGCTCTGCGAAAGCGCTCCCGTGGCGAACACGGAAGAATTTATCGGACTGGTCAACGCGATGGCGGAACAGCTTGCGACGGGCCCCGGCGCGAAAACGGTTGATGAACTGCTCGACCAGACGTACCCGGGCAAGGCCGGAACAACGCTGCGGGAAGTTTATGACGATTTGGTCAACAAAATTCGCGAAGTGTTCCGCTTGACCCGGTTCGTCCGAATCGAAGGACCCTGCGGAGCTTACGTCCACCATAACTCGGCTATCGGTGTCCTGCTGCCCTTGGAAGGCAACAACCTTGATCTGGGAAAAGACATTGCGATGCACGTCGCCTCGATGAAACCGCAGGCGCTGGGTGAAGCCGATCTGGATCCGGCCGAAGTGACCAAGGAACGTAATCTGGTCGCCACCTCGGTCAAAGAGCAGAACGCGGGCAAGCCGGATAATATCATTGACAAGATCGTCGACGGTAAAATGAAGGCCTATCTTGCCGAAAAGACGCTGCTTGGTCAGCAGTTTGTCAAGGATTCGGCCAAGACCGTCGCACAGGTTGCCGAAGAAGGCAAGATCAAGATCAAGGAAATGATCCACTGGATGTTGGGACGATAACTCCGAAAGAGACGGGGTACCCCCCGCTTTTAAAGCGACGTAATTACGGAACCGGAGGTTGACGCCTCCGGCTCTTTTCTTTTAGAGACGCCATGTTTGTTGACGAAGTTGAAATCGAGGTCGAGGCCGGTAAGGGGGGCGACGGATGCGTCAGTTTCCGGCGTGAAAAGTACGTTCCACGCGGTGGCCCCGATGGTGGCGATGGCGGAAAAGGCGGCAGCGTCGTTTTCCGGGCTTCCTCCAACGTCGACAGCCTGATCCACTTGGCCCAGCAGCGGTATCTCAAAGCCAATAGCGGTAAACAGGGTACCGGTTCACAGAGGCACGGAGCCGGTGCAAAGGATCTGATCGTTGATGTGCCCGTCGGGACGATGGTCTTCGACCAGAAGCACGATTTCCTGCTCAAAGACCTTTCCGAGTCGGGCGATGAGGTCATCGTTTGTCGAGGCGGGCAAGGCGGCAAAGGCAACACACGATTCAAAACGGCGACTAATCGGGCTCCCCGCGAAGCCGAACCGGGTGGGCAGGGCGAATACCGCAAACTCAGGATCGAACTGAAGATGATCGCCGATGTCGGGCTTGTCGGCAAACCGAACGCGGGCAAGAGCACACTGTTGAGCCGACTTTCGCAGGCGCGGCCGGAGATCGCGGCTTATCCGTTCACCACGAAGCACCCGCACCTGGGCATTGTTCAAATCGATTTGGACCGTTCGTTCGTCATGGCTGACATTCCCGGCTTGATCGAAGGAGCCAGCCAAGGTATCGGGCTCGGACACGATTTCCTGCGGCATATCCAGCGAGCGGGCGTGTTGATCCACCTGGTGGAACCGGCTCCTGATGATGGCACGTTGCCTTGGGAGAATTATCAGGCGATCCGCAAGGAATTGATCGACTTCGACGTTACATTGGGCGAACGTGAGGAGGTTCTTGTCATCACAAAGGCCGACTTGCCGGAATCCGCGGCAGTTCGGGATGAGTTTGCCGAAAAACGGGGCGGCGAGATTTTTCTCATTTCCGCGACGACAGGAGAAGGCTTAACACTTCTAAAAGAAAGGATTTACAGCCTTCTTTCCCAAGTCGGTCTACGGGCCAGACGGGAAGCGGTTTGGTGATTCCGTCATTTCCGCCAACAAAAGTCGGAAATGTGGCAAGGTGTAACTTCGGGATTGAACGTCACGCAGATCGTCTTTCATGTACTTTACGTGTTTTGTGCAATCTCGCTATTCCATTCCTTGCGCGGAGAATGCGGAAAGTTCCTCGAAAATCGGTGATTTCAAATGAAGGAACCAGCTTTTTTCGTCGACGAAAACGACAACCGTGAGATTCTAACAAAATCGGCAGACGGCAAAATAGGGCGAACGAGCAATTTAGATCGTGTTTTCGTTTTTTTTGGTTGATCTAATTGAAAAAATACACTATGCTACTCTTAGCATAAAGTCTACAGAGGCCGATCGCGGTTTTCAACTTTCATGACGTTTGGAGAGAAAATATGACAACGCGTCCCATTCAGGCATTCCGTCAGGTCTTCTCCCTTGGAGCGTTTTTCGCCGTCGTAATGGCGATTTCGCTTCGTGGAGTCGATGCTCAAGTTCCGTACGATGTGTACAAATCTCAAGATGAGGTCGGTTATGTGGCGGTGAGCCTGCCACCAGTAAAGCCGGTCCCGAGCAGCACGCTCAGCGAAGTCGTCTTCTTGGTCGACACCTCGGCCAGCCAGCTCGGTCAAACCCGGCAAGACATGTTCACAGCCCTGCGTACGGCCATCGACCTTCTGCCACTGGGCACCGAGGTCCGTATCTACGCGATGGATCTCAAAACGGACGAAGTCACCTCGGGTTTT
>JBEBTM010000052.1:0-14097 GCA_040393745.1 Thermogutta terrifontis
GTAGCTCTCGATGTACGGAACCCACCGGCTTCAGCCGGTGGTGAGCATTCAGTTTTGTAAAATCAATGTCCGTTCCTTTTGAACATTTTTCTTTCGATAGAATTACAGGGCGAGCGATTCGCCACCATCACGGGAACCATACGCCCCCCAAATACCGAAAGGTGATGGTCCGCTCGGCGTCGTCTGGTTGGGAAACGCCTTTTCTGTTCCGGAATCGATGGTTTCCGATACAAACCGTATGGAGCCGTCCATTAGTGCGGCGTTGACTCCGCCGGGATGAAAACTCGTGGCTGACATCACGGCATTGAAGGCAGAGGCTCTGTTGTAACAGGAAGGTGAGTTTGGCGGCAACGTCGTTGTAAAAGTGACATGGTAAAAAGTGCTGGCCCAAAACCAGCCGAATCGATAGCCGGTCGCGCCGATCTGACCGCCGACGCCGATATTATATTTCCCGTTGGGAGCGGAACCGGCGCAAATCGTACGGTCCGTCAAGGCTCCGTTTCCGGCACCGAAACCGCCGTCGACGGCATTGTTGTATGAAGTTGCCTGAACTTTGACGTTATCGGAATTCAGGCCATAGTCGTCCACGGCCCTTTCACTGAAGCAGAGGGTATTGCTTAAACCGTCCGTTACGGCGCTGATCGCCCAATAATTTCTGTAACCGAACGGACCACGGATTTGCGCGTTATTGCTGTAGTACCCGGGATTGTCTCCGAAATTGAACAGATAATTTGTATAACCGGTGTGGGCTTCCGGTTTTCCGACGGCGGCATTGGAAGGACACATCAGCGTTTGCAATTGCATAGCCATCGGATTGTCCTTTCCTAACAAGCCCGTCTCATTGGCGATGGTTCGGGCACTCCAGCCACTGGAACCGCTGGAAGGACCGAACCATACTTTTTCCGATATAAAACGGTCGTACAGGGCATTCTGTTCCATGTAGGGAAGCAGCGAAATAAATCCACTCCAACGACCGGGATTGTCTCCTGCGTTGAGAGCGCCAAAAGGCCCGCCTCCGTAATGCGGTAGTGAACTTCCGTTTGTATCCGCGTAATTATGAACCGCAAGAGTCAGTTGCTTCAAATTATTGGCACATTGCATTCGACTTGCAGCTTCCCGAGCGGACTGAACGGCAGGAAGCAGGAGTCCGATCAAAACACCGATGATCGCTATAACGACCAACAGTTCGACAAGCGTAAAAGCGGATTTGAAAAGAAGTAGTGAGTTTTTTCTCATTGATTTCTCCCTGAGTGTTGTTTCGATTTGTTTTGGAACGACCGGCCATTGTCGTTTCATGTTGAAGATTCCCGTTCACTTTCCGATGTCCCGATCTGACGAACTGAAATTCCTCAACATCTCGCTGGCTATTATGACGGAAAGATGTTAAGACAAAATAAACGAAATGTAAAAAAACAATTAAGTTTCGGCGATGTGACGAATCGACGTCGATTTTATTGATATCCGGAAAAAATTCGAACCATCCGGTTGATTTATGCGTTATAGTCTTTTATGAGTACCAAACACGGAAGTTTATCTTCGCAAGCGATGCGTCGGCTTCACGGCGGAGGCTGAGCATCACGAAAAGGAGCACTATTATTCTCTCGGCCCGAAGCCCCAGGTCGTCTTGGCGGGATATTTGGCCGACATTGGGCCGGTCGACTTCGTTTTTTCGCCAGCACGTGAACAGAAGTTGTGACACACTCTCATGCGGCGTGACCGAAAAACAAAAGTCCAGCCGTCCAAGAGAGCCGAAAGAAGGCCGATCCGAAGCGCAAACCCTATGGAATGCCTTTAACGGGACATCTCGACCAAGAGGAGGTCGCCAATCCGACCGGGGTGAGCGGCGATGCGATCAAATTTTTCGAATACCAGGCGATTCCCGGTCTGGACGAGGTTTTCCAATACGGTCGCGGCTCCTGTATGTACAAACTGATTTCTTCCGCGGCGATCAATTACGACAGGCATCAGGTGATGACGGAGATGTACGGTGGCATCTCGAATATGCCGGTCGACCTTCTCTACAAAGAAGCGATGGACCAGGCCGTCAAGGGTGTCAACATGTTCGTTCCCCACGCCGTCTGGTATGACAACACGCTCTCGAAGGTCGTTTTTCAACCGGAATTATCCGCACGGACGGAACCCTATGCCGTCGGAGCTTTCGCTTTTGAATCTCCGAAAATTCATGGAAGTGAATCTTCGTGTCGCGCGGAATGCTCAACATGAGGCCAGGACGGTCGGAAGTTCGGCGACGTATTGGGGGGAGGCGTCCGTCAACTTGATGGTGATCCCGTTGGGCGTCACGATTTCAGTAGGATGGCTTTGGGTGTCGACGATGTTGAGCATCACGAAGGTCGCCTGCTCGTTGCGTTGGTCTGCCGGAACCTTCGTGATGCTGGAACGTAGGATTTTTTCGTCCATCCCTCCGAGATCGTTCCCGTCGACGGTCTTCTTCGAATAAATGTCGCGAATTTGTTCGCTCGTCGGATTGTCAACCGGATTGACCTTGAAAGAACAGAGCGACGATAGGCAGAATCGCCGCAAAAACGGCCGTAATCATTGTCCGTAGTATTAGCATGTTGAGCAACTCAGGGTCGCTCCGGCGCTTTTGCTGCTTGCGCCGCTCGATGAAGTGGACGAAATCGAGCCGATGGTCCCGCCTTGGCTTTTGTACGAGCCTGTGACGCTTTGCAGGGTCGTACCGGCCCGCTGGCTGGTCGTGCCACTCTGCGACTTGAGAGAACTCAGGGTCGTTCCGGCAGCTTTGTAGGCTCCGGAGGACGTCGTCGTCCTGGACGGAACGTAAACGGCGGCCCCGCTGAGTGATCCCCCGACGGACGCGTTGGAGCCGGAGCCCGATTTTAACGAGGAAAGCGTGGCTCCCTGTGAGCGGAAACTGCTCGGAACCGTAATGTTGGAAATCGAGGAAATGGTGCTCATGATTGCTGAAATGGCTAGACTTTGAAACGGGAGTGGGGGGGCATGCGCTGACAAGATTCCGTTTGAGCCGCATCCGAAAATAACCACACAATGACTTTCACCAAATCCATGGCTGTGTTAATATGCCGCGAAACAAAGCAAAGTCAAATTCAGATGCCCGTTTTTTCAAAAAACGGACAAAGCAAGAACCGGTTATACCGATTGCAGGCCACCAGCACTCTTGGGAGACATGGGCTACCTACCTGTTTTCGGCCGCGATGGACACTCCATCACCGTTTGGGTTTACAGGCCCCTCACAACGTTTTAAATCGTATCGGTTGAATGGACACAAAAAAAGGCCGCTCGTCCCGAAAGACGAAAACGGCCTGATGACGACGAAAAACCGAACTATATGCGCAATTTGAACTGCGCAACCAACTTTTGCAGATTTCCGGCCATGGCGGACATTTCGTTCGCGGCACTGGCCGATTCCTCGGCGCTGGCGGTGTTCTGTTGCGTGACGGCATCGATTTGCTGCAGGCCGATGGTCACCTGGTTGACGCCCTGAGCCTGTTCGTTGCTCGCGACGGCGATTCCCGCGATCAATTCGGTCGTCTCCTTGATTTGCGAAACGATCGTGTCCAACACTTCCGAGGTATGAGTGGATACGTCGCCGCCTTTCTCGATCTCCCTGCCACTGGTCGCGATCAGGTCGGCGGTTTCCTGGGCGGCCTTGGCGCTTCGTGCGGCAAGATTGCGGACTTCTTCGGCGACAACCGCGAATCCTTTGCCGTGTTGTCCGGCGCGGGCGGCTTCCACGGCGGCGTTGAGCGCGAGCAGGTTCGTCTGGAATGCGATATCATCGATCACCTTGATCACACGCTGGACTTCCTCGGAGTTTTTCGTAATCCGTTGCATCGCCTCGTTCATCGCCTTCATCGCTTCCTGTCCTTGGGACGCCGCGAAGGTCGCTTTCTGAGCGAGATCGCGGGCGGTTCCGGCACTTTCGGCGTTTTGCTTCGTCTGGCTGCTGATTTCACTCATCGACGCGGTGATTTCTTCGAGACTCGCCGCCGATTCCTGGGCTCCGCTGGACAGGGACTGGGCGGCGCTCGACACCTCGTTGGAACCGGTCGCGACCTGTTTGACACTCTCGTCGATTTCGTGGAGAGTTTGGTTGACTTGATCAAGCATCGAGTTCAAATTGATGTTCATAGAATCCTGATCCGTTCGAACACTGACCTTCGAAGTCCAGTCGCCTGCCGACAGCTTCGTCGCCAAGGATTCGACATTTTGGAATTCATGCAAAATAGACTTCAAAGCCCGCGCCAGATCCCCGACTTCGTCACCCCGCCGAAGATCCGCTTCCGGTATATCGAAGGAGACGATCCCCTGCTTGGAAATGATATCCATCGCAATCACGGCTGCGGTAATTCCCCGCGCAATGTTCATCGTCAGGACGACGCTGATGATCAAGCCGAGGCCAATGGCCGCGACGCTGATGCCAAAGATCGTCCAGAGAATCCGTTGATCGAAAGCCTGCGATGCCGCCATGGTATCTTCCGCACGTTTTTTAAGATTGTCGATAAATACGCCAACGCAACGGTTCGTTTCATCGGCCAAGGCCAGCGTGGTCGCATCACGTTTGCTCATCTTCTCTTCGCAGACAAAAACGTTAAGAATCGCCTTTTTCCAATTCTCCACGTCGACGATCGCGGCGTCGAGCCGTTTTTGATTCTCCGGGATAATTTTCGGCCGGATGGCTTCGAGTTCCTTGAGCATCGCATCTCCATCCTTGAGCAGTTGGTCTTTCATCTTGTTGATTTTTTCTTCGATATATTCCGCTCCGATCTGGAAACAAAGGCGACGAAGGTCATTGGCCGTTACGAGAGCATGATCGATTTGATCTCCCAATGTCACTCGATCGATCGGATAAAACGTCTTACCATCCTGGGTGATCGCGAATTGCTCCGCTGTTGCTTTTTGGACCTGTTCCGCAACCTCACGGAGTTCCGTGAGGGCTTTGTCGGCAAGCCTACCCCGTTCTTCCAGGGCGGCTTCCCAGTTCTTCTTATCGACTTGATACCAATGCGAATCGCTGGCGGAAAAATTCTCCAACGCCGTCATGATGTCATCGACCGCTTTCTTGTCTTTGAGTTGGTCGTAGATTTTTTTCTTGATGTCGCCGATTTTGACCACGATGTCATTCACTTTCTGCTCATTCGCATTATCATGCGTGATCGATCCTTGGTCGGACGCGAGCTGGGCTTCGTAAACGAGCATTTCGATGTTGCTACCCTCCTCGGTCAATTGGCGAACTTTATCGATGTCGTCCGTTTTGGCGGCACTTTCGTAAATCGCGTAGCGTCCGACTAAGTAAACGACGACGAGCAAGAACATGACCAACAGAAACCCGAAAAAGAGCTTCGTTCCGATTTTCATTTTGTTCAACATGGTGGGTACCTCGAAGGAGATGTGGTGAAATAGGGGGAATATAGCTTGGAGCAACCCGGACAAGGGACGCTACTCAAGTACGGTTACGGCTTGTTTCAAGATGTTACGTTGCAAAAGACATGGTGGATGTTGTTATTGCGATCCTCGGCTCAATGCTGAACATGCGAACTGGTCGTTTGTTCAGCGCGTAAACAAACGCCTACCCCTTCTCTCGTGGAAAACAGTGGAAGAGGGAGACGCCATGTGCTCTTGAGTACGAAGACATCCTTCCACGCAACTGGAAGCGGCAAGGCTCGCGCGCCTGCCAATACACGCGGTGACACCCGAAGACGCCACCGCCGTATGATGCTCCGCAAGTTGTCCTCATGACGCTCCCGTTTAAGAGAATGCATGGTTAGGACCAATAAGTTCTTTTCCTTTCAACCGGTAAACCGGGCTGCGTATGAAAGAAACCTCCATCTCACGATGGCTCAAGAGCAAATGCTTGCGAAAAGTCTGATTGTCATTGGCCGCACATGGCCGGGTTATAGTTCGATTTTAGTGGATATTGCGTACAACGAAACAAACGAAGTCAGTTCTTTGGCAAACGTTCATGAAGCGTCATGTCACGTGAACGAACCGCGAACAGTTGTACCTCAGTATAAATTATTTTTCTATAGAAAGGGAAATTGTGGGGGCCAACCCGTAAAAAATAATGTAGGTTTTTTTTCCCCACAAGGAAAAGACGTTGTAATCGGCAGATCCGGCCCAGTCGTTGCCATTTGGGAAAGGTTATCCCCCCGAAATCGGGTAAGAGCTTTGGGGAATGCCGGCAGACGAGGCTTCAAAAATTGTCGGGCATGCAGTACGCATACCTGGATACTCATTCAATTCACTCATCGGCGGGATACAGCGTCTCGGAGAAAACGTCATTTCGCAGCCGACTCCTCGCTCGACTGAAATCTCATCTCTTCTTGCGTCCCTGAACAGAATACACCAACGGAATTTTTCCTGAGAACATGCGGAATTTACCAGACTCGAACTCCTCGGCATGATGAAAAACAGGATAGGGGGATTCCTCGTGCTCGGTAAACCGCTCGATTTCAATGCCGTGACGGATAAGCGACGTGACCACGGTCCCGAGTCCGTGATTCCATGAAATCGTGCGATATTGTTCGTCGGCCTTTGTATCGGTGTACGTCGATTCCGTTTCGACAATCGGTTCCGGCGAATCATAATGTTACGTAATTTTCGAAAAGGTCTCGTCGAAAACCAAAACCATCGGGTGAAACTCCACGAGCACGAAGCTTCCGCCCGGCTTCAAAAAATGCGAAACCGTCGAAGCCCAGCGGTCCATGTCCGGCAGCCAGCCGAGTACGCCGTAGGAGGTGAACACGACATCGAATTTCCGATCAAGGCGATTCGGCAAATCGTAAACGTCGCTGCATAGAAATTCGGCGTCGAGTCCCAGGGTTTCGTTCAACTGCCGGGCTTTTTCAATGGCTTTGTCCGACAAATCCACCCCGAGGGCCTTCGCGCCGAGCCGGGCCAGCGACAACGTGTCCTGTCCGAAATGGCACTGGAGATGTAACACGGTCCTGCCGCGGATGTCGCCCAGGAGTTTCCGTTCAATATCATTGAGCGAATTCCGGCCCGCGAGAAAACCGGGCACATCGTAAAAAACGGAGCCGACATGCTCCCGGGTGCGCCCGTTCCACGCCACACGGTTGATATCGAGATAATCGTTTTCGTTCATCCCTGTCCGGCCGTTTCCAAAGCCGCCTTGGCAAGCCGCCGACCCGTTTCGCGGCAATGCTTGATGTCTTCCGCCGTCGGTCGGTATTTCGCCGTCAACGGATCGCCGAGTCGGGCCCAGCCTGTCTCTTCGATCCAGTGGTCGAGATGGTCCACGCCTGCATGAGCCCAGCCGTAGGAACCGAAAGCCAGGGCCGTTTTCTTTGAGAATTTCAGACCCCGCAAGTACGTCAGCATGCAAGCCATCTGCGGCATCATCTGCATATTCAACGTGGATGTACCCAATGCGACCGCCGCGGCATCCAGCGATTCCGTGGCCAACCGGGTCAGCGAAACCTTGCGAACATGCATGAGTTGAACATCGACCGCGTCCGATTCCTTGATCGCCCCGTCGAGAATCGCTTCGGCCATCAGGGTCGTGCTTTCCCACATCGAGTCGAACATGATGAGCACCTTGGGCAGGTATGCGCCGCCGGACCATTTTTTGTATGCGTCGACAATCTCGGCGATGTACGACCGCCAAATCACGCCATGCGATGGAGCCACAATCTTGACCGGAATCGTCCCGGCCACTTCCAGGGCCTTTTGAACCTGCCGACTGTACGGATTGACAATGTTGGCGTAATACATCTTCGCTTCATACATGATCGTCGGCAAATCGTACTGGTCGTCGAAACGTTCCGAGGTGGCGAGGTGTTGCCCGAAAGCATCCATGGAAAAGAGGAGTTGCTCTTCCGGAATGTACGTGAACATGGATTCCGGCCAGTGAACCATGGGCGTATTGACAAAGGTGAGCGTTCTATGTCCGAGTGAAATCCTGTCCTCCGGAGAAACCACCTGAATTTTCCAGTCGCTGATGTTGTAATACTCGGCCAAAGTTTCCCGGCATTTCGCATTACACAGTAGCGTGGCGTTGGGAAGGTGTTCCATGACCGTCGGTAGCCCTCCCGAGTGATCCGGTTCGGCATGGTTGCAGACGACGTAATCCACTTTGGAAAGCTCAATCTTTTCGGTGATTCGCTGCAAAAGGAAATGAACGAACGGCCCTTTAACGGCGTCGATCAGGGCTGTCTTGTCGTCACGAATCAAATAGGAATTGTATGTTGCTCCGCGCGCAGTATCGAAACTGTGAAAGTCCCTGACACTCCAGTCGACGTAGCCGACCCAATCGATGTTTTTGACCAGTTCCGTGCTCATAAAATATATTAGGAATTTAGGGTCTCGTTTGAGACCGGATTGTTAAGACTCGGCGACTTGTTTTTCCATCGCATGGAAAACTAATTGCAAAATAGCTCTAAGCCCCAGGTGTCAACGAGGGAGAACGCCAACCGGCTTTCTACCTCGCGTGACGCCTGGGGCTGGATTGTTATGCGACCTTTCCTTACTGGAACAGCAGATAAGTGTCGATCCGGTTTCGGAAGGACGGTGTCATGATATGCCGGATGGTCTGGTGTTCCTTGCCGACGTAGCGGTTGATGTTTATCGCTTCGATGCGGTTACGGTCCTGCGGGAGAATCCGGCTCATCGGTGGCCCCAGTCGTCCAAGCGACTCCGGCCGGGCATGTTTGCCATAGAGAAAACGGTAGAATTTGAGTTTGGAATCAGCCGGATTGTAAAGGATCAGGATTTTGTCGCAGAAACCGGGGACCATTCCATGTCGCCCGCCGACGCCGAGACTGCCCTGATCCGTGGCCGCTCCCGCCAGGACGAGATGGAGCTTCAAACCGCCGGACGGATTCATGGCAAGATGAGCCGCTGCATCGAGAATGATCCGATTGCCGAAACTGAAGCCGACCAGACAGACCTTGCTTTCCGGGGCCAACCCACGAAGAAATTCGGCGAGAAACAAGGCATTGTGTGCGGCAGTCGATATTTTCGAGCGAATATCCGGAACAAGTCGGCAACCGGTCTTTTCCGACGGCCATTTCCAAAAGACGGTTCGGTTCGGTGATTTTCGGACATAAAGAGAGGTCAACTTCATGCCGATTTCCACCGTGTCCGCCATCGTCGTCGTATAGCCGGGCGAGTATATGACCAGCGGTACCTCGGAAACCTGCGTGGCATAGAACGTCTCCGCATCGGAATGCTCCCAACGGTGGTCGACCAGTCTATAATAGTGAAGTGTGTCGACACTGGGATTGCCACAGGCACATTTCGAATCGACGAGCCAAATGTCGGGCTCACCAGCGGTGCTCGCGCAGGCGAGTAGGAAAGACGTCAGGAGGACAAAAGGAACGCAGTAAAAAATGGTATGTCGCTTCGTCATGTTCCAAGAGGGGGCTGGGGGGAGAAAGATATTCTCAACTGACCTATTATTGGACATGGAAACGAAAAAATCAAACGGTTACGTCGACTTTTCCGGGAATTTTCTTTTTCAGCGCCCGTTCACCCGAATTTTTTCTCACACCGCCATGTTGCTTTTATTTATGCAACGGCCCGCCCCCTCATGCCGATCACTCGAAGTTCATCCGGCGAGAACATTCGCAGCTCAAACGGTTTTCCATCCGACGTGGACTGCCCTATGAACGCAACGCCTTTCGGATCAAGAAGATCGATCAATTTTGATTTATGCGATTCCAACCAACCGAGCTCAGGCGTAGCAATGACGAGGAGCTGAAAATCAGAGTGGCCGCTGATTTGTCCAAGGCCCTCTTCTGGAAAACCTGGTATGATGCGGAGCTGTGTTTTAAATGGTGTGAGAAGTTTATAAGCCTTACGGAGCGAGAGTCCGGGGCCATCGTAGGCGGTCCGCCCTTCGAAAGGATCAATACAGGAGTATTCGGTTTCCCCGGCCTTTTGTTGACACGAAACGAGGTCAAGCAGGTTGAGTGTTCGTGTGGCTCGTTGGATGCCGATTTCAAGGATTTTCCTGGGCTTCCAGCGATGGACGTACTGGAACAGACCCCGATTTTCAATCGGATAGGAAAAATACGAAAGATAAATGGAGTGAAAGAGTTTCATAGTTTGGCTTCCTCCTCACGGAGATAAGAAAATCATCGGCAAACAAGTCGCCTTTCTTGAGAAATCCTTTTCATTTTAAGCTGTAAATACCTCGCCGTTTTCCATCTGCCGCAACAGTCAGTACGGCAGGTAAAATTGTGGAAAATTCCCCTTTGACAGGAAGGGAACGGGGTGGTAGAATCGCGGTCGTCGAAATGATTCGGCTTATGTATGCAAAGGATGCTTCGAATTGGGATTGAGTTCCAGTTATCGCCGAGCGCGGTAAGGAGGCAGGAATAATGTTACAGTCGATTTTGTTCGCCGTTGGGCCGATCATTATACCGATTGGTTATGTGGTTTTTGTGATCGTGGGAGTTTTTTTTGTTGGAAATCGCCTTCCGAGTGTGATGCGTTCTTTGGGCCGCAGTGTTGTGGAGTTCAAAAAGGGCGTGGCCGGTGTCGAGGACGAGTTGGACGATGCGGTTCGGAGCACGGATGAAAAGCCGAAAGCAAAGGCTGCGAGCGAGAGTTCGGAGGCGTAAATGGCCTGTTTCGGTTTTTTGTCAATGTCTCCGGTTGCGATCGGTTTTGTATTGCTTCTTGGCGTGTTGTTTTTCGGGAAGAACCTTCCGGAAGTGGCTCGTCAACTGGGTTCGGGTTTCAAGGACCTGAAGAGGGGTTTTAACGAATTCAGCGAATTGAAGCGTGACATTGGCCGAGGCATCTCTTTGGACTCGATGGAGTCGACGCTCTCAAAGGACTCTGATTCGGGATTGATTGATGAGACGGAGAAGCACAGCTCGTCAGGAACGAGGTTTGAGCCTCCGGCGTAAAAAAGTTGAATGGAGGGGCGACTAGCTCAGTTGGTTAGAGCGCTGCTTTCACACGGCAGAGGTCACAGGTTCGAATCCCGTGTCGCCCATTTGGTTATAAGTCTAAGCTGAATCCGGTGTTAGGATACCGCCAGACGGTCTGGCGTGCAGCAAAACTGGTTGAAAAACGGTGGTACATGTACCACTTTTTCCCCAGATAGGAGCTGCATTATGCCAAAATCCAAGAAGAAAGCACCGTCTCTCACGTACTACGCCCCGCGTCAATGTGGGCGTGTCCGGATCAACAAAAAAGATCACTACATCACTGGGGTTCCCTTCGGTTCTCCCGAGTGCATGCAGGAATATGCCCGGCTTCTCGCCGAGCATTGGATTGACTCCGCCGGAACGAGCACCGCCCGTCTTCCGGATTCTCAAAAAACCTGGCCGATGGTTGACGACCTGATCGCCCGGTTCATGACCAAGCACGTTCCCTCTTTCTACGTCGACCGTAACGGCAAGCCTTCTGACCGCCAACACCATATTCGGATCGCCCTGCGCCCGCTCCACGAACTTTACGGAAACACCTCAGTCAACGAGTTTGGTTCCAAGCGGCTCAAGCTGGTCCGGGAGAAGATGATCGCCGATGGTACGAAAGAGGGTACGGGGTACACCCGAGGATACGTGAACAACCACGTCTCGATCATCAAGAATCTGTTCCGCTGGGGCGTCGAGGAAGAACTGGTTCCCGTCGAGGTCCATCAGGCACTCCTCGCCGTACAACAACTTCGGAAGGGCCGGGAAGGCCGTGTCCGCGAATATGGCAAAATCCCGCCGGTCGCCAAGGAGATCGTCGACGCCACGCTCCCTCATCTTCCGCCGCAGTTGGCGACAATGGCGACCCTCCAACTTCATACGGCAATGCGCCCGGACGAAGTGACGATCATGCGGAAGTGTGACATCGATTTTTCCGGCGAGGTCTGGACTTACGTTCCTCAATCGCATAAAACGGAACATCATGACCTTTCCCGTAGAATCTATCTTGGTCCGGCTTGTCAAGCGGAACTTGCCCCTTGGCTCGACCGACCTGATGATGCCTACTTGTTCAGTCCCCGCGAAGTCGTCGCGGCCTTACGAGCGAGCCGCCGTAAAACCCCATCCAAGGTACCCGAGAAGTTCAAATACGAACGAGGACCTCGCGAGTGCTACGACGACGAAACTTATTGCCGTGCCGTGAAGCGGGGTTGCCTCCGCGCTGAAGTCCCGGTTTGGACACCCAATCAGTTGCGACACACCGCCGCGACGTTCATTCGCGAAACCTATGGGCTGGAGGCTGCAAAGATCATCCTTGGGCACCAGTCGGCGGTCACGACGGAGATTTACGCTGAGAAGGACGCCAAGATTGCCAAGAACATCATGAAAGAGATCGGGTGAGTAACCATGTCGATTCCCACGGAAGAAAAGCTGTGTTACTTTAATCTGAATGAAGAAACATCGTATTTTTTCATTCAGGTTTATGCGTATTCAACAAACTATCTCGATTACGAGATTCCCGACTTCCGTGGGATCGTTCATCGTGCCGTCCCGCTCATCGTCCTGCCAACAGGCATACTGGACTGCAGCTTTCAGGCGATTCCGCCAAGCTCGCTCTTTGAGCTGATTGGAAGCACCCTCGACAGTGAAAATGCGATCGTCTGCAACGACGCCGTCCTGTTCCATCGCTTGGCGTTACAGCAGGCCGGGGGTAATGATCAATATCGCAAGTCCATTTGGAACTTGACCGACAAGCACGCCCTATGGGACGTTTGCCTGCTTGAGCAGCGAATAGTCTGGGGTACGGAAGGGCGGGTCATTGAACGTCCATCGTTCGATAATCTCCTTGTTCAGTACGATACACCAGACGGCATGTCTTCACACGATGGATTGCGGCATGTATTGCTCGCCCAGTTTGATCGCTTGGTCGATGATCTGCCGTTCTTGAAGAACGATATCGTCGGTCGTCGCGTTTTTCGTGAACAAGAATACGATTCGCCGAATATTCCGGCTCCAAGGGGGGTTCTGGCCCGCGATAATATCCATTTCAAGGAACGGCTCCATGTTTTTCTGCCACTGGTCGAGGGCTGGAAGAAGTACGGCCCGGCGTGTATCGGCATCGACATTCAGGGGGCGATTGCCAAGCATTATATTGACCAACAAAATCGGCAAATGACGCCGGATTCTCAACGGCGGTTCGATACGGAGTTAAAACGTCTACGGAATACGCTTCAAGATAATCCCGACAGAAGAAATTACGCCGATCTGCCGCATAATCGAGCCGAAAACGATGGAAGCCCGGTGTATTCTCAGTCGGCGAGAAATTCCGTGCTTCACCATTGGAGCAAAGCCTTTGGCGCCCGCCGAAAGCAAAAATCCACACGACCAGATCGAATGACGCCAGGAGGCGGCACACCATTGGAAAAGCGTCAAGCGAAGAAGCGTCAAGCTTTGCTGCCGGAATTGATTAAAAAAGACACGCGAAGATCAAATCTTGGGGGAAACTATCGTTTCTCTCAGCGAAATCGTCGATTTCCACTTGATGAAAACGGAAATCTTTCTCTTGACCCGGATCACTGGGGCAAATCAATCCCGCCATGTGGTCCGCTTCGCGTCTGGGCGGATTATCATGCGGCACTCAAGGCGACTCGGCTCGGGGGCCGTGTTTCCCATGCCGGTTTTCCTTATCTGAAGTCCGACGTTGTCGAACTTGCCGAGCGAAAAGGGATTCCTCTGTTCTCGCCTCCGGAACCTTCCAGCCGGATTCTCCTGGAGTTTCGCATTCGGGACATTGACCTGCTCAGCTATATCCGCACCCATTTGGAAACGGATTTTATTCACGAAATCGGAAGGAATGAGGTGCTTGCCGACTTAGGACGCTTGGCGAATTATACCGGTGAGGCCATTACTCAAACAAAATGGTATCGAAACGATCTTGCCGAATCGTTGGCGTTTCCAGAGCTTGAAGACGGCGAGAGGGGTAGCTGCCGGGCGTCACCGATTGACTTCTATTTCTCTCGTGATTTTTGGGAGGTGTCGTCCTACTATGCCGCTTATCGTTTTTTTGAACGCTCGCAAGAGGAGCGTGATATGTTTTTCGCTGCAATGTCAGGCCACGGCGAAAGTTTTTTTGAACAAGGGAGATGGCTATCGTATTTGCCGGTCGGCCACTGGAAGGAATTGTTCTTGATGTACGTGCGACTTGCGGTCA
>JBEBTM010000053.1:0-13905 GCA_040393745.1 Thermogutta terrifontis
GCTTCCACGGCGCGCCGATGGTCGCCCACACGCGCATCCCGGAGATCACGCCGGCGCTCCCTCTTTTCGCACAACTGCGCCGGTACACGCTGGCCGTACTCGCGGCGGCGGAAACGGCGGCGGATTTCGCGGCCGTACTCTACACCAGCTCGCCGGCGGACGGCGAAGCCGCCGAAGTAAAGCCGCTGGAAAGCATCCCGCTGAGCAAGCGGATGGCCACGACGCTCCCGGAAGGCTGGCAGCTCGGCCAGGTGAAGGCGGAGCATCCGTCGACGACCTACGGCGAGTTCAAGCGGGAGATTCTGTGTGAAATCGGGCGGTGCCTGCTTGTTCCGTCCAACGTCATTACGGGCGACTCGTCTCGTCACAACTATGCCAGCGGCCGGCTGGATCACCAGACCTATTTCAAGACCGTCCGGATCGACCAGTCCAGCTGTGAACAGGTGGTCATGAATCCCGTGTTCGATTCCTGGTACGCGGAATTCCGGCTGATATCGCCCAAGATCCGTCGACAGGAACCTCTTCAAACCGCAGCCAACACGGATTTCCTCTACGCCGGAAGCGCCTCGTATTTGTCCGCCCGCCCGGCAACGCACTCTGCCGTCAAGGAACGCACCTGGATGTGGGACGGCTCGGAACATGTCGACCCGCTCAAGGAAGCCAAAGCCCAGGAAACCCGGCTCGGCAGTCTGACCACGACACTCGCTTCGGAGTACGCGAAACAGGGGAAGGACTGGGAGATCGAACTGCGGCAAGCGGCCAAGGAACGCCAACTGAAAAAAGATTTGGGACTGCTCGTCGACGAGTCGTCCCCCAACAACAACCCACAGGAGAACGACGATGAAGAAACCGAAGAAGGGGACGAATAAGATTCTCGAAGCGCAAGCGGTCGAGCCGCCGACCATGATGGCATTCAATGCCGTCGTGCCACGGTTCCTCACGGCGAGCGCCGATTCGCTCCCGGCCTTTTCGATGATCGCCTATACGGGCGGTCGCATGAACGTGGCCGGCTTTTCCGAGCCGGTCGTGGTCGACATGTCCGGTCTGGATATTTCGGCTCAGAGCATCCCGATCCGCTTGGATCACAAGCCGGCGCAGGGCGTCGGCCACACGACGAAAATCGAGGTCGTCAACGGCGAACTGGTCGCGGAAGGCGTGATCAGTCGCGGCACGACCTTCGCCCGTGACGTGGCCACGAGCGGCCGTAACGGGTTCCCGTGGCAGGCCAGTATCGGCGGGCCCATCGTGGAACAGGAGTTCGTTCCCGCCGGCGCGAAAGTGCAGGTGAACGGTCGCGAGTTCGAAGGGCCGCTCAACGTCATCCGCAAAATGACGCTCAAGGAGATTTCCTTCGTCGATCACGGTGCCGACGGCAACACCCGCGCGGTCGTGCAGGGCCAGGAACCGATCCCGGAACCGGCGCCGGCGAAAGCGCCCGACCCGCTCCCGCTGCCGACCCCTGTCCTGCCGCCTACGCCCGTTGTGACCGCGCAGTCCGCTCCGACACCGGTCGTTTCGCTGCCGATCGTGCCCGTCGCCCCGGTTCCGGCCGCGCCTGTCGCCCCGTCCGTCGCGGCGTCGGCTCCCCCCGCCCCGCAACCCCAAGCCGCCTCGAGCAACACCGTTATGACGCTCCCGACCCCACAGCCGACCACGCTGTCCGCGCAGTCCACCAGTCAGTTCCCCGACGAAGCGTCGGAGATCGCCCGGATGCGTGAAAACATGCGTAAGGCGGTCGTCGCGGAAACCTCCCGAATCCAGGCGATCCGCGAAATGGGCCAGGGCAAGTTCCCGGATCTGGAAGCGAAAGCGATCGGTGACGGCTGGCACCTGGAACAGTTCGAACTGGAATTCCTGCGTCTGAACAGCCGGGCGCAGGTGGCCCCGGTCGTCCGCACCAACACGGAGAACACCTTGACCCCGCAGATTTTCGAAGCGATCGGCATGATGACCTCCGGCAGCTCGATCGCGTTCCTGGAATCGCAGTACGACGAACGGACGCTCGATGCGGCGCATAAATACCGCCACATCAAGCTGCAGGAATTCGTCGAACTCGTCTGCGGTCAGCGGCTCCCGTCGTTCCGGTCCAGCGCCGGCGACTGGCTCCACGCCGCGTTCAGCAGCGCGAGCCTGCCGGGAATCCTGTCCAATATCGCCAACAAGTCGTTGCTGGAAGGATACAACTACGTCGACGATTCCTGGCGTCAGATCTGCAAGGTCTCGTCGGTCTCCGACTTCAAGGAGCACGTCCGGTTCCGCATGAACGGGAACTTTACGTTCCAGAAAGTCGGCGCGGACGGCGAACTGAAGCACGGGGCGCTCGACGAACAGCGCTTCGGCCAGAAGGCGGACACGCACGGGATCATGTTCTCGATCACGCGCCAAATGATCATTGACGACGACATGGGCGCGATCAGCGAGACGCCCCGACAGATCGGGATGGGAGCCGGCGAAGCGCTGGCCGACGCGGTCTGGTCCTGCTGGCTCTCGAACCCGACGCAACGGGACGGCAAGCGGTTCTTCTGCGACGAGCACAAGAACTACCTGGAAGGTCCGAATACCGTGCTGGACGTGCAGGGTCTGACCGCCGCCGAAATCAAGTTCGGCGAACAGACGAAACCGAACGGTCGTCCGCTCGGCGCGATGCCGTCGATCCTGCTCGTGCCGCCGTCGCTGAAGGTGACCGCCGAGCTGCTCATGAAGAGCCTGCTCCTGAACGAAACGACGCCGACGAACAAACCGGCGCTCGCGTCCAACCCGCACGTCGGCAAGTTCAAGATGGTTTGTGCGCCCTACCTGGCCAACCAGGTCATGAAGGGCCACAGCTCGAAGGCGTGGTATCTGCTGGCCGACCCGAACCGACTCTCCTCAATCGAGGTCGCGTTCCTGGGCGGCGTGGATCGTCCGACCGTCGAACGGGCAGACGCCGACTTCAACGTCCTGGGCATCCAGTATCGCGGCTACATCGACTTCGGTGTCCGGGAACAGGACTGGCGGGGCGCCTTGAAAATGAAGGGCGAAGCCTAAACCGTCCTTCCGACCGGCCGGGGCGCTTGCGCCCCGGTCGGCTCGTCGGAATCGTTTTTCTTCATTATCAACCATCTCTACAGGATTTTCTTTATGAAAGCTCGTTTTTTGCATGACGGCGCGGCCATCGATTATGTGCCGACCGTCGACATCGCTGCCGGTTCGATCGTCGTTCACGAAGATCTGATCGGGATTGCCAAACTTGACATGAAAGCCAATGTGCTCGGTGCGCTGCATGTCGTCGGCGTGTACGAAGTCCAAAAAGGCTCGCTCGCGTTCACGCTGGGCGAAAAGGTCTACTGGTCCGAAGCGACCCAGTCGCTTACCAAGACGACGACGGACAAATGGCTCGGCATCGCGGTGTCCGACACGGCGTCGGACGAGGAACTGGTCCGGGTCCGCATCGGATAATGGACTCCCACGTTCTCGCCAAGGGAGCCCGATGGCTCATCGACCGGCAGTTTAAGCTCGCTTCCGTTCTCGTCGACTACCGGCATCACGGCCAGGTCTTCCCGATTCATGTCCTGGTCGGAGGCGGTGGTGCCGAATCTTTAGTCGACGGCGACGTCTCTATCGACTTCAAACGAAGGGATTTTCTGATCCTCGCTTCCGCGCTCGCATTCGAGCCGGAGACCGGGGATCGGATTCTGTACAACGGAGTGACTCACGAAGTCCTGTCGCTTGGAAGCGGCGGCTGCTGGCGGTGGAGTGACGATTACCACATCCTGCGCCGCGTCCATACAAAGGAGATTTAGCTTGTCAACGGAAACCCAAATGGGGAAAGCGGTCAAGATGCCCGTCAACGGCGCCGAAATTCCGGTCATGCGCGCAGTCGAGGATGAAACGGCGATCGTCGATTGGCCCTGGGCTCCGACGATGCGCTGGCCGATCGGCGCGGACGGGATTCCCAAGATCGCCATCGTCAACATGGGCGCCCAGCCGGAAATCCCCGTCGTGGAACAATCGGTCAAGGCGGTCGCGGCCATGACGATCAACGGACATCGCTTCGTGGCCTATCGGGACGGCCGGCTCGTCCTGGCCGACCATGACCATCCGAACGTGCTCGGGATCATCGTTCGATCCGTCGTCGCCGACGAAGAGGTCGAAGTGATCACCACCGGCACGGTCTCGAATGTCGGTTGGAATTTCCTGCAGGATCGACCCATCCTGCTCGGCACGGACGGCAGACCGACGCAGTCCGTTTCCGATCCCATGAGATTCATTCTCGGCGTCGGCATCCCGACATCGTCGCATGCGATGTCGATTCGTATCGGTTCTCCCGTCTATCTCTAGCACGGTCGTTCCGGCGTCGGACTCGAGGTCTCACGCCGGACGGCCGGGCATCACCATGAAAGGACATTTTATGCCCGAAAAATACCTGACTTACGGCACGGACGGCAACCAGCGTCTGAAAGCGGCCGCGGACCAATCGCTCGGCGAATCCAGTGCCGGCCAGATCGTCGCCTTGGACGAGAGCGGCAAGATCGACGAGACCATGATGCCGACCGGCATCGGGGCGCCGACCCACGCCTATCTCACCTTCGAGGGGCTGGCGGCCGGTGACCTGGTCAACGTGTTCGACGACGAAGGCGTCACGAAAGTCCGCAAAGCGGACGGCTCCGACGTCGGCAAGATCGCTCACGGTTTCGTCGAGGAATCCTTCGCGTCCGGCACGACCGCGACCGTCTTCTTCTCCGGCGAGGTCGACCAAACCGTCGCGGAAGGCGTGACGGAACTGTTCATCACGAAGACGCCCGGTAAGGCCGGCGCCTTCGATCCGACCGCCGCGTTCCGACAGGTCGTCGGGCGCCGCACGAGCACGACCACGTTCGTATTCGCGCCCGGCGAACCCACGATCCTCTAGCGTCCCCCGCCCGGTCCGGACATCACGCCGGCGCCGAGGACGGTGCCCGGTCGTGATGCCCGATTTCTCTTTTTCGATTTGACGATGCGACCACTTGTACTCAACGACGACGGCCTGTTTGCCGTCCTGCCGGAAGGCGAACCCCTGGAAGTGGGCAGTCCGACCGCACCGGAACATGCCGTTCAATATGCCGACATCGGCGATCTGGCCGACCTGTTGACGACGGACAAAAGTTCGATCGTGGCCGCGATCAACGAAGTGTTCCGCAGGGTCGAAATCCCGCTCGTCGAATGGCCGGAAGTGACGGCGTTTACCGTGCAATATCTGCCGGGGATCTCCTGCGTGCTGCTGGAATGGAGCGGCGTGAATCTCGCCTCGGCCCGCATTGAAATCTATCGCGGGTCCGTGCAGGGCGACCTGATTTTCGAGATGGAAGGCGTCCGATTCTCGGCGCCGCCGAACCGCATCCAGATTCCCATCGCCCGGATTCCCGGCCTCTACACCGTGCGATTGACGCCCGTCAACCCGCGCGGGCAGGCGGGCACTCCCGTCCTGCGTACCTTCACGATTCCCGCCGAAGAACTGTACGGCGCCGTGATCGCCCACAGCGAGACGCCGGACGTGGATGCGGAAGATTGGGCCCGCATCGTGGCCCGAGCCCGAATCAACAATCCGCTGCTGGAACTGGAGATCGTATGAACCGGGTTTATCTTTCGCTGGCCGCCGTCGTGCGGGATCAGGCCCATTACATCAAGGAATGGCTGACCTTCCATCACCTGCTCGGCGTGGAACGGTTCGTGCTGGTCCTGCACCGCTGCGTCGACGAGACGGAGCGGCGCATCCGGGAACTCCCGTTTTTCGAACGTAAAATCCGATTGCACCAGATCGTTACCGACGAACAGAAAATCCAGCTCGGCGCCTACCGCTGGCTGCTGGATCGCTACGGCCGATTCACGCAGTGGATGCTGTTCATCGATACGGACGAGTTCTTCTTCGGCACCCGGGACGATCATCTGCCGACCCTGCTGGCTCGCTACGAACGCCATGACGCGGTCGCCGCGCACTGGCTCAACTTCGGTTCCTCCGGCTGCGTCGCGCATCCGGACGGCTTGTCGATCGAAACGATGACCTGGCGTGCGTCCGACGCGATGGAAAAGCATCGCGCGGTCAAGTCGGTCGTCCGTCCGTCCCGACTCGTCGACCTGGTCTCGCCGCACCTGTTCGCCATGAAGCACGGCACGGTGCGCGAACACGGCGATCCCTGTTCCGTAGCCCGGCACTGGTACGTCGACAAGGCGCCGAGCTGGGACATCCTGCGGGTCAACCATTATCACACCCGGTCGATGGAAGACTGGGTCGACCGTCACAAGCGCGGTTCGTGCAATTGTACGAAAAACGACCGCTTCTATTCCGTCGAGGAATTTCATCGCCGCGATTACCGGGACGTCCGGGACACGACGATCCACCGCTTCCTGCCGCCCCTGAAACGGGAATTGGGGCTGTAGATTTCCGACCTTCCCATTGTTTCTTCTCCACGAAAGGATCGTTTCAATGTTCGATCGTATCAAAGCATTCGCGTCCCGCTGCTCGTTCCTCTGGAACTATTCGGGCACGGCCATTTCGGTGGCCCGGTACGTTTCCACCTATCCCGGCTGCGACAACGAAACGGAACTGCGGCTGTGGCTGCGGCCCATGCTGCTGGACTGTTCCGTGCTGGCCTCGATCACGCAAACGCCGCTGGACGACGCCGCCGTCCTGACCGCCCTGAAAATCGTCGACAACGACAAGGCGTGGACGGCCTGTTTCGCACTGGTCACGCTCGCCTTCGAAATGCAGAACGAGTCGGTCAAGATTCCCGGCGACGAGGCGGTCAACCTGTCGCTCGAATCCTGCTGCCGGGTCTTCAGTGAAATCGAGACGGAAAATCCCGTCCTGGTCATCTCGGCCATCGGTCTGCTGATCCAGGTGCTCTCGTTTCTCCGCAAACGATAGGTTCGTCTTTCGGCAGGGGCGCCGGCAGGAGCCGGCGTCCCCTTCTTCCGTTTCCCGTCTCCAGCCCCCGTTATTTCCATGATGAAAGAGAAACCACCCGTTTCCCCATCGGCCCGACCGCTCGTTTGGCTGCTTGCCCTCATGCTCGCGATCCTTGGCGGTCCGGTCGCCGCATTAACCGTTTACAAGGCCGTCCAGGACCGTGAACCGCCGCCGTCCACCGTGGCCATCGAAGGCCCGCAGGCGGCGGGACTCGGCGAACTGTGCGTCTTCGCGCTCTCGGAAGGGAACGAGATCGCCGACTGGACCATCGTACCCAACGCCGACTTCTACCTGGACAGTTCGCGCCGAAAGATCGTGTTTGCGACGAATCGATCGGATCGTTACACGGTCATCGCCGCGACCATCGACGACGGGAAACCGTCGATCCTGGCCCATAGCTGTCTCTACGGACGGATCGATCCGACACCGGAGCCGAGCCCCACGCCCGGCCCGGAACCGATACCGACGCCGACGCCATCCCCCATACCGACACCGACGCCAACACCGACGCCGGATTCGCTGACGCAATGGGTCGCGACGAATATTCCACCGGACGGGATCGGAGATCGCATCGCGGTGGCCGAGCTGTACCAGTCGGCGGCGACGGCCATCGAGAACGGCCTGATTTATACCGTGGACGCGGCCGTCTCCCGGGTTCGAACCGGCACGATGACCCGCTGCGATACGGTCGTCTGGCAGGGCTTCTTCGACGAACTGTCCTCGAAAGTCAAGACGGAAATGGAAGCGCACCCATTCGACGTGAAACAGCTGTCCGTGCTGTACCGGCAGATCGCCACCGGCTTGCTGCAATGAATGCCGGCTTTTTTTCGTCACCTTCAACCTTCAAGCAAAGATAAGGAAACACGATTATGAGACGAATGACGTTGATTCAACGTCGCCGGCGCGAAGAGATCCCCATGGAGAATTACAACGGCTGCATCATGAACGGCTGTATTCCCATGGACGATTACGCCGAAGCGCTGCTGGAAGACCTGGAAAGCGAGTCCGTCGCCTTCGACGCCGTGTGGGAGAAGGGCGAGATGCCCGTCCTCAAGTTCGACGACGCTTTCAAACAATGGCGTCAAAGCCAGATCGAAGAAAACCTGAAGATCGCCGAGGATCGGCTCACCTGCACCTAGCCTTGGCAGGTGCTTCGCCACCTGGACGCCGCGCTGAAGGATTCCGAGCGGCTGTACTGGACGCAGGGCGGCGTGCCGTCCTGCATGTCGCACGCGGACGTGTTCGCGTGGCATTCGGCGATTCTGCAGATGATCGCGCGAGGCGTGCCCCTGAAATATGTGGCCCTCAATTCGCTGATCACCTGGTACATCAGCAAGAACCAATCGATGCGGGGCGGCCAGACCGTCTCGGAAATGGCGGCTTCGTCCCGTACGGTCGGCCATTTCCCGGAAGCGTCGGTCGGCAAAAACAACCAGCAGGCGCCCGATAAGAAATACCTGCGCGACCCGTATCTCGAGGAAGCGAAACAGTACCAGTCGGCGATCCTGTTCCTCAAGTTCAAGAACGCCGCCGACCTGGCCAACGAGATCATGCTCTCCTGCGCCGCCGGACTGACGATTCCGTGCGGAAACTCCACGGCGGTCAGCGGATCGACCACGGACAAGAACGGGGTCAAGATCGCCGTCCTGCGCGGACGCTGGGCGCACGCCACCCACTTTACCAGTTACAGAAAAGTTCGCGGCACGGAATATGTCGGCTGGGTCAACTCGCACGGGAGCAAATACGGCGTCTCGGACGAAGGGGAACCCGGCGACATGTGCTGGATGGATCGGTCCATCCTCGAACGGTTCTGTGCCACGATGTCGGGATACGGACCTCCCTACCTCGTCTTTCCCGAGTCCGTGACCCGGACGGATTGGTCGTTTTACGTCAAAGCGAAGATTCCGTTTCCGGACAAATGGAGAACGTAATGTACAACCTCCGTTTCGGGGCGCTGACCTGTGTGCTGGCGTCCCTGCCTTTCGCCATGACCTTTCCCGACCTGTCGTATTTCGCCGGCGTCGAAAAGATCGGGATCGTCGGCGTGTTGTCCCTGGCCGTGTGGCTGCTCGTCCGCGACCGGGGCAAGTTCCAAACCCGCTGCGGCCTGCGGCTGGAAGCCCTCGAAAAGAAGGTGGACAGCCTCGAAAGCAACGTCGACAAGCGGCTCACCGGCCTGGAAGCGAGTATTTCGCACGGAAACGAAGCGATCGTCAGCCTGCTCAACAAGCAGCTGGAAACGCTCCGCGAAATCAAGGACGGCCAGGCGGAAAATTTCCGGCGTATGTGGGATGCGCAGATGGGTCACATCGACCGGCCTCGCGAGCCCGAACGGGTTCTGGCCGCATCCCAAGTCAAAGACGATCGACTCCATTTCCACGACCAGACATGAGTTTACACACCGATATCGCCCAGGCCGTCGCCGATACGATCCGGGAGGAATTCCCGGAATTGTCCATCGAACGGGCCTACGTTCCCGTCATCGAACTGAAGCAACCGGACGAAACGAAAGTGCTCGTCGTGCCCCGTGAAATCGGGCGCGAGAAAACGACGCGCAGCCAGAACAAGTTCGAAGTGCTCATCGACGTCGCCGTGTTGCACAAATTCGAGTCCGCCGACCCGTCCGTGATCGATCCGCTGACCGACCTGGTCGAACGGATCGGCGCGAAGTTCGACGGGTACCGGCTCCCGCTCGGCGACGGGGCCGTTTGTACGAAAGTCCAGAACAAGCCGATCTTCGCGCCCGACCATTTCGAGCGGCTGCGACAATTTACGAGTCTGCTCACGCTCCACTTCAACGTCTTCAAACTGATCGGCACATGAGCACGAACCGCCCCATGATCAAGCTGCGTGTCACGGCCAAGGTCGAGACGCAGCGGGTCCGGCAGGCCGCCCGGCGCGGGAAAGTGAAATCGCTGAAATCGGCCGGTGCCCTGGTCTATAAAATCGCGCGGAATTCGATCGCGTATCGCAAGAATAAAGACCTGCACGCGAAACCGGGCAAGCCGCCCTTCACGCATAACCGGGCCCTGAAACGGTCGATCCGGTTCCAAGCGGAGACAAGCAGCGTCTTCATCGGACCTACCCGGTCGGTATTCGGCGTCCTCGGCCAACTTCACGAGTTCGGCGGCCGCGTCCAGCGTTCGTCGAAGGAGAAAAAATACCGGCCGAACAACTGGCAGCTCAAACCGGGCGGACACGGCCCGGTCCGCGTTTCCGGCAACAAGGTCGAGTTCGGCAAACTGCATTCGACCCGGCAGGTGTACCGGGCGAAGATTCTCAGCTTCCAGGCGCTGGTCGCCCTGGGTGTCGACCGTGAATCCGCACGGAAAATCCATACGAGACTCGACGCGCCCGCCAAGAGCGACCGGACCTATCCGGAACGTCCGTTCATGGGGCCGGCGCTCATGGCCGCACGTCCGCAGCTTCCCGACCACTGGAAGAACAGCATCAAAGCATAACCTCGTTGCTGGCTCCGATACCGGCAACGTTTCACACGATCCAGGAGAGATTTCATGGCAGATACGATCCGCATTCCGCTCGGTGCGAATGCAAAAATGTACATCGGCAACGAAGAAGTCAAGATCGCGCGGGACGTGACGCTGACCCTCGAAAAAGGGGAAGCGAACGTGACCACGCGCGGCAGCGGCGGCTGGGAGGAAGTCCTCGCGACCAACAAGAAGGCGTCCATCGAGTTCGACATCCTCTGGGACAAGCAAAACACGTCCTTCAAAACACTCGCCAAAGCCTTCTTCGACGACGAGATTCTCGAATTCAAGTTCCTCGACGGCGAAGGCGGCACCGGCCTGCACGCCTGGTGCGGCGTTTTCAAGTTCTCCCGGACGGAAGGGCTCGAAGAAGCGCTCATGGCCCAGTGCATGGTCAAGCCGACCTACGCCGGCTCCGACGATACCAAGAAACCGAAATGGCTCGACGGAACCACGCCTCCGTAACATTCGGCCTGACATTTTGAGCGTGTCCGGAGAAATTCTCTCCGGCACGTTCTTTCCGAAAAACGCTTCCGTTACCAAAGACTGGCAACATCGTAACGACGAATGTTCGTGTCCGCCGTCAGCAGAAGCATCTCTTCGGACAGGGCCGAGGCGACAAGAATGCGGTCGAACGGGTCACGATGCAAAAACGGCAAGGTTTCCACACACCGGACATGCTCTTCCTTGATCGGGAGCAGTTCAAAGCCATTTTCGTGGACGATGTTAAAAAACTCGGAAACACCTCCGGAAAGGCGTAGCTTGCCAGTACTGACCTTGATCGCGATTTCCCATGCCGAAGCAAGGCTCACAAAGGACTCGTTTTCAGGATCGAAGATCGCGTCTTTTGCCGTTTGAGACAAGGCGGAGGAATTCACCGCCAGCCAAAGCACCGTGTGCGTATCCAGAAGATTTTTCATTCCATGTATTCCTTAAAATCCTCAAGCGGTGCGTCGAAATCTTCTGCCATCCAAATTTTACCTTCCCATCCTCCCGCCTTCGGCGTCTTTTTGACCGGTTCCACAGAAACCGGCTCTGCGGAAACAGGGAAAGGAATGCCATGTTGCCGGATCGATTGCCGTAAGAAAATATTGATGGCTGTGGTCATGTCAAGTCCAAGCGACGAAAACACTTCCTGCGCTTGAGACTTGATTTCGCTATCCACACGGATGTTGATATTTGTGGTAGACATAACGTTTCCTCCTTTTGAACCAAGAATAGCACACGGTACGCACGTTGTCAATACAAAAAGCGAGTTTTCAATGCTCGGCCATTTTGTCCGGGTTGCTTTCGTTCGATTTACTTTTTCTCAACCACTCATACAGGGAGTTTTACCTTATGAAATCCTTCAAGGACAACAAGGATCGGGCCTATCAACTGGCGGTCAACACGGCCACGCTCAAGCGGGTCAAAGGTTTGCTCGACGCCGATCTGCTCGATCTGGACAAAACCTTCATCCGGCTCATCGCCGACCCGATTTTCCTCTGCGACGTCCTGTACTGCCTCGTCAAACCGCAGTGCGACGAGAAAGGCATCACGGACGAATCGTTCGGCGAGGCGCTTGCCGGCGATGTGATCGAACAGGCGAAACTCGTGCTCGTGGAGGAAATCCGAAATTTTTTCCCGAACCCAAAGCAGCGGGACGCGGTGGACGTGGCGATGCGGAAGGGGAACCTGATGGTCGACACGATGCGGGATCGCGGCGTGAAGATGCTGGAGGCGATGGACATGGAAGCCGAAGTCGACAAAGTGATTGCGGCCCTTGGGAACTCCTCTACCGACTCGCCGGAATAGCGCAGATCGATCCCGACCCGTTCACGATGCGCGAACTGGCGATCATGGCCGAAGCGAAGCAGCGTGACGACTGGTCGCACACGTCCAATCTCCTGGCCCTTCTGGCCAACGTGCTCGGCGGCGCGAAGACCGAGCCTGCGGACTTTTTTCCGTTCGATCGCAAGAAGCGCAGGCAGGCGAAGACGATGGAAAACCCGCTCGGGATCGACATTCTCAAAATCTTACTTCCCAAAGAACAGCGTTGAGCGGCCCGGCAGGGCCGCTCTCTCTTCGCTGTCCGTTTCTCTCTTGTCCGGGGTTTTCTCTTATGGCTTCTGCAGGCGACATCAAGGCGGGACGCGCCTACGTCCAGGTATCGACCGACGACCGGGAACTCCAGCGCGGGCTCCTGCGCATGTCGAAACAACTCGACAACTGGTCCAAGCGGGCAACGGCACTGGGCATGAAGGTCATGGCCGGCGCCGCCGCCATGGCGCTCCCGTTCGCGTCCAGCCTGGTCGTGTACGGAAAATTCGAACTGGAACTGTCCAAAGTCGCGGCCATCTCCAAAGCGACCGCGACGGAGATCAAGGCGCTCCGGGAACAGGCGATCCTGCTCGGAAAGACGACGTTTTTCACGACCTCGCAGGTCGCGAACGCCCAGAAATATCTGGGTATGGCCGGCTTCAACCCGGAACAGATCATCGGCGGTCTGCCGTCGATTCTCGATCTCGCCCTGGCCGGCGACATGGACATCGGGGTCGCGGCGGACATCGCCACGAACATTTCGACCCCGTTCAATATCGCCGCCCGGGACATTTCCCGCGTGTCCGACGTCCTCGCCATGGCGGCGACCTCGTCCAACACGACGGTGCTGGAAATGGGCGATGCGTTCAAATACGCCGCCGCAGGTGCCGCCGCGTCCGGCCAGACGGTCGAAGAGCTCGGGGCCGCGACCGCCATCCTCGCCAACAACGGGATCAAGGCGTCCATGGCCGGTACCTCGATCCGGAAGATGCTCATCACCTTGTCCGATCCCGCCGTCCATAAACGGCTCAAGGACATGTTCAACATCGACGTGACCGACGCGATGACGGGCAACATGCGTCCGCTCCTGAGCATCCTCGGCGAGCTCGGTTCGGCCTTGGAAAGCGCCGCGCCCACGCAGCGGTCGGCCCTCATGTTCGACCTGTTCGGCGACCGGGCGGGTAACTCGGCGATCGTGCTGGCTACGGCAGGTAAGATGATCGACAATTTCCGGGGCAAGATGGAAGGCGCCGGCGGGTCGGCGGCGGCGATGGCGAAAACCATGGCCGACAACCTCGGCGGCGACTGGATCGCGTTCATGTCCGCCGTGGAAGGCGTCCAGATCGCGATCGGCGATGCGTTCAACGGCATGGCCCGGAACATTCTCGGCTCCCTGACCTTCGTCTCGCGCGGCATCGCGACCTGGATTACCGAGAACCAGAAAATGGCGATCGTCGCCGGTGCCGCCGTGGTCGGCGTCGGCGGACTGGGCGTGGCGTTGATCACGCTCGGCCTGACCCTGAAAATCGCCTCGGTGGGCATTGCTACCTTTGCGACCGGGATCGGGCTTCTGTCAGCAGTCATCAACATGCCGATCCGGTTGATCCGCAGCTTGTCGGCGGCCTGCATGCTGTTGACCAAAACGATCTTCTCCACACGGGCGGCCAGCGCGATTTGGGCGGTGGGGATGAC
>JBEBTM010000054.1:0-13398 GCA_040393745.1 Thermogutta terrifontis
GGGGCGGAAAATATTCCTGCTCATTCCTGAGCGTTATTTCGTACCCTCGGTGCTGCTGCTCAATCTCCTCGTACCGCTCCAGATGCTTTTGTTTCGATATTGATCCAAAATAATCTCTACAAAGAGCCCCAAGTGGAGACGGTATTCCGCCGGAACCTGGGGGTTGAAACCGTCAGAATCCGGGATTTAAAAGATCGTCCGCGCCGGTCCGGGGCAAGCGGATCAGTTCATCGGCAATCAGCGGCTCACAGGGCTCCACGGAGTCGGCCAGGACGCAACCTTGCGGCAGATGCGTCGGCATCAAGACACTGACCATAAAGGCGGCGCCGAAAAAAATCAACACCGACAGCGAGGCAATACCCAGCGTTCGACCGATGGTTCGCCGACTCGCACGGCGACTATCCCGCTGCCAACAGCGGTTCAGGACCGTCAGCGTTCGCTTCCGGCTTGAAGCCGTCTCGGCGAGCAATTCCGCGGCATCGTGTGAAAGTCGACGTTTCAGTTCCAAAAGATCGGCGTGAAATTCCCGGAGCATCACATCATGCCGAAGAAACCACGAAAGAACCGGGCCCGGCTTACGGTTGTCATCCACACATTGGGTTAGGACCCATTCAATGAAAAATCGGAACATGCTATTTCGATGGATTATTCTTCGTTTCTTAACCGGGTCAAAGCCGGCAGCAGTTTTTTTCTCGCCCGGAACAGCAAAACACGCACCGAAATACGGGTTCGTCCCATGATTTTCGCTATTGTGGCGACTTTGTAGCCGTCGACATACTTGAGCCAAATGGCACTATATTCTTCCGGTGAAAGGACTTGCTCCGCCGTTTTCCACAGATTTTCCGACTCGATTTCCCCGGATGCCGTTTCTCCCTCACCACGGTGGTCGACCAATTCCCGGGCCACGTTGGCGTCGAGCCGTTCAAGCCGGTTTTTTCGGGATTCGTCCACGGCTAACCGGAAGGCGATCTGGTAAAGCCAGCCGGCCAGTCGGTCCTGTCGACGAAGCGTTTCAATCGACATAAACGCTTTTACCAAAGATTGTTGCGCAATTTCTTCGGCGTGCTCAGGCGACTGGGCATGTCGGGCCAAGAAACGGCAAAGCTTTTCTCGGTAACGTCGATCGATTTCGTCAAAAGCTTCGCGGTTTCCCTCTCGCACGAGATCAACCAAAGCAACATCATCGACCTGGACCATATTGTCGGGACCAAAGTTCTTAATGGGAGGAGGCGTCCTCAGGGATTTCGGCAAAACAGGGCCAAACCTGCCGCTATTGTAATCCGATTTCACTGAAATGCAATGGAAATTGTCGGGATTTTTGCGTCACACCACAGTTTCGGGGCCTTTTCAGAGCCGGGGTTTCATGTATAATGACCGAAGACGATTTTTCGAAAAAACCCCAGCGAACCCTTTCTTCCATTAGGAGTCCTCTGATGTCCAAACCGCAGCACAAAAAGAAAAAGGCCAATCACGGCAAGCGTCCCGCGAATTCGAAACTCCGTAAAACCAAACGCCAGCGTGTGAAAACCTGATGTCGTATCGAGATTTATACGTCGATCCTGCACTGTATGACGTGGATCATCCGATTGCCGGAATCGAGGAAATTCGAAGAATTAATCCGCATCGCTTCGAAATGGAGCAATTGTCGGGGATTCTTTACGAAAATTATGACGCGAAAACGGCGGTCGGCTACTTGGACCTGACGGACAAGAGCTTTTGGGTTCGTGGGCACATGCCGGATTTTCCGCTTATGCCCGGCGTGATCATGTGCGAGTCGGCGGCCCAATTGACCGGCTTTTTTGCCAATAAATACGACCTCATGCCCGGCTGTATCATCGGACTCGGCGGGCTTGAAGGTGTGCGCTTTCGTGGCATTGTCCGGCCCGGCGACCGGCTTGTCATGCAGGTGAAACTCGTCCACTGCCGGAAAATCCTGATCACGGCCGAATTTATCGGATTGGTCGGTAGCGGCGTGGTCTGCAACGGAATCGTCAAAGGTGTGCCGTTGTCCAATCGGTGATTGTTTGAAAAGCCGGAATGATGTCAAGAGTTTGGAATTGAAAATAACCATGGCTCGACGCGCTGTCAAAACAATCGACAAGGACCTGGATCTTTCGACCCTCTTGAAAACACCCGAAGAATTACCGAATCCTTGGGATCCCGTAGCTCTTTTCGGGCATGTCGCGCCTCTGGAATTGGAAATCGGCTCCGGCAAAGGACTCTTCATCCGGAAGGCGGCGGACCAGTTTCCGCAGCACGCTTTTCTCGGCATCGAAATCGGACGGAAATATGCCCGATTCTGCGCGGCCCGGCTTCACGGTCGCACGAATTCCAACGCGGTCATGGTCTGCGGTGATGCGGCCCGGGTACTCGAAGAATGGATTCCGTGCGATTATTTAGAGGCCGTTCACGTTTATTTTCCCGATCCCTGGTGGAAACGGGCGCACAAGAAACGCCGCATTCTCCGGGTCGAAGTGTTGAAGCTGATCGAAAGCCGACTCCGACCCGGCGGGACGCTGCACTTCTGGACCGACGTGGAGGAGTATTACCGGTCGACCTTGAAACTCCTCGCCGAAAACACCGCTTTGGACGGGCCTTTCGACGTGCCGGAACAGGAAGCGGGAGACGAGTTCGATTACCGCACACATTTTGAACGTCGCACCCGGCTTCATGGCGAACCTGTTTATCGCACGGAATTCCGCAGGCCGATGCGATAGACGAAAAAACATTCAGGCGCCGTTGTACGAAGACAGGTGATTTTCCCGACCCACTTTTTCTTCCCCGTCACGACCATGAATACGTTATTCCGTATCATCCTGGCTTTGTGCTGTATCGGCGGCGCCCCGAGAGTATTTTCGGCGACGACGGATTCGTTGGACCCGGACGTCGTTTTCTGTATCGGCCACCCCGACGCCTGTTGCTCCGAGTTCGCTCTGGTAAAAGAAGGTTATGCGGCGTTTCCCGAAAAGTTTCCGAACAATCCGGTTTTCGAAATCGGTCGGAGCAAACCGGAAACCGATTGGCCCTTCGTACATCCGACGAAGCAGGACGAGTCCTGGGCCAAAGGCGGCCCGGTGCATCCGTTCAAGATTCTCTACCGCTGCGACTCGGACGTGGTCGAAGAAACCGTGATCGTCATCGGCTACATGGCCGTCCAGGGCGATTTGTCTGATGTTCATGTCACGGTCAACGGCACGGATCTGCCGCCACAGCTGCCGAAGAACGTCGGCCACGGCAATATCGTCTTCAACCCGAAGCAGAAAGGTCGGCCCGAGGCGATGCTGTTCACCCTTCCGGCGGGAACGCTCCGAAAAGGCGAAAATACGATCACAATCTCCCTGGTCGGCAAGAGCTGGATTTTATACGATTATGTCGCCCTCCGGAAAGAGAAGAAACCGCTCACCGTCCAAAAACGGCCGCAGCCGGACCTGCTTACGCAATTCCGAAAAACGTCCGATGCCCCGATGGCCGGAGTCGATAAAATCGTCTTCGCCGTTCGAGCTGACGGCATCGACGAGCACTGGTATGCCAATTTCGGTTACTACGCCGATGACGAAAATCGGTTGCCGGCCCCGCACGACGGCGGCAAACTCTGCGTGCTGAACGTCGACACGAAAGACGTGGAAACGCTGCTGGACGACCCCGGCGGGGCAATCCGGGACCCGCAAATCCACTACGACGGTTCGAAAATACTTTTTTCGCACAGGAAATCCGGCGAACGCAACTATCATCTGTACGAAATCAATATCGACGGCACCGGACTCGCGCAGTTGACCTCCGGCGACTTCGACGACATCGAACCGAGTTACACCGCCGACTGTTCGATCGTTTTCGTTTCGTCGCGAGGGCGGCGCTGGGTGCAGTGCTGGCTCACCCCCGTGGCGATCATCTACGCCTGCGACGCCGACGGCGGGAACATCCGGCAGCTTTCGGCCAACGTGGAACATGACAATACGCCCTGGCCGTTGCCGAACGGACAGATTCTGTACACCCGCTGGGAATACGTCGACCGGAGCCAGGTGCATTATCACCATCTTTGGACGATGAATCCCGACGGCACCCGGCAGATGGTGTATTACGGCAACATGCACCCCGGCAACGTCTACATCGACGCCAAGCCGATTCCCGGCAGTGAAAAAATCGTGGCTTCGTTTTCCTGGGGCCATGGCCGGACGGAGCACATCGGAGCCATCGGCGTGATTGACCCTCGCAATGGTCCCGATGATCGTTCGGCGACGAAGACGATTTCCTCCGAGAGCCATTATCGGGATCCTTGGGCGTTTTCCGAAACGGCTTTTCTCGCCTCGACGGGAACCGAACTCATCCTCATGGACGGCGATGGCAGGGAGCAGACGCTGTACGAAATCCCATCCGATTGGTCCGATGCAAGGCTCAGGCTGCATGAACCGAGGCCGCTGACCCGGCGGGGCCCGGAACGTTTGATCGGCGACGTGACCGATCCGAAGTCGGCGACGGGACAGTTGACGCTGGTCGATATTTATCACGGACGGAACATGGAAGGCGTGAAGCGGGGCGAGATCAAGAAACTTCTCGTTCTCGAAACCTTGGCCAAGCCGATCAATTTCACCGGCGGAATGGAGCCGCTCAGCTACGGCGGCTCGTTCACGCTGGAACGCGTTGTCGGAACGGTGCCGGTCGAGGAAGACGGTTCGGCGAATTTCGAACTGCCGGCGATGCGCAGCTTCTTTTTCGTAGCGCTGGACGAAAACGACATGGCAGTAAAACGGATGCAGTCGTTCCTGTCCGTCATGCCGGGCGAGTCGACCGCTTGCGTCGGTTGCCATGAAGAACGGACCGCCACGCCGCTCCAGGTCACGAAACTCCCCGCCGCGATGAAACGTCCGCCGGGCGTGGTCACGCCGATGACGGGTTTTCCCGAGGTGATCGATTTTCCCCGCGACGTACAGCCGATTCTCGACCGCAATTGCGTCGCCTGCCATTCACAGGACAGGCGGGAAGGCGGTGTTTCGTTGGTCGGCGACCGGACACCGCTGTACACGATCAGCTATTATACGCTTACGGCGAAGAATCTCGTTTCCGACGGTCGAAATTTGCCGAAAGGAAATTATCCGCCCCGGACCTTGGGGAGCAGCGCGAGTCGGCTCATGAAACTCTGCGACGGTTCACATTACGATGTCGAACTTTCAGAGCGTGAACGGACGATCCTTCGGCTTTGGATCGAAACCGGGGCGACCTATCCGGGCACCTACGCCGGGCTCGGCTCCGGCATGATCGGCGGTTACGCCCAGAACCGGCTTGATCGACGTGACCTCGGGTGGCCGGAAGTTCAGGCGATGTCGAAAACGTTGCAGGAAAACTGTGCCTCGTGCCACACGCGGGAGAAGAACCGGCAGTTGCCGCTTTCGCCGAGCGACGAAATCGCCGCTCCTCCCTGGGAGGTGTTGCAACCGAACGATGTGCGCCGGATTTATTCGCGGCAATTACTTTACAATTTATCGCATCCGGAAAAGTCGACGCTGCTGCTGGCCCCGCTCGCCAAGTCGGCAGGCGGCTGGGAATCCTGCGGCAAGCCCGTGCTCGAAAGCCGGGACGATCCGAAATATCGCACGATTTTAACGGGAATCGAACGGACGAAACGGCATCTTTACGAAATCAAACGTTTCGACATGCCGGGCTTCGTGCCGAGACCGCAATATATCCGGGAAATGAAAAAGTACGAAATCCTCCCCGTCGATCACGATCCGGATACGACCGTGGACACTTACGAACTGGAACGACGTTATTGGCGTTCGCTCTGGTATCGACCTGTCGAATAAGAAAATTCGAAGGACGACTGTCCCGGTGCCATGTCCTTGTTACGAAGCCCCACCCCCCCATCAACATCCCTGCTGCCATGAAAGCAACAAACTCACTTCTTTTGGCGATCCTGTTTTCCTTGCTGCTCATCCTGCCCGCCATGGCGCAGGACAAGCCGGTGCGTAAAACCGTCCGGCGGGTTTCCTCGGACATTGCCAAACAGGTCAAGGACAAAACACCCGAGGAAATCGCCGAGATGCTTCGCACGCTGAACGACCGAGCGGTTCCCGAAGCCACGGTCGAGGAAGTTGCCGAATTCAAACAGAAAAAAGGCAACGCCCTCATCGGACTCGCCGACGCCCTGCTGAACGCCGAGCCGGAAACGGAACTTGAAGAGCTGGCCTACACGATGAAAATCAATGGCCTGGGGCTCCTCATGCAACTCAAACCCGACGACGTGGGCAAAATCACGGCCCTGAAAAAAGAGCTCGAAAAGGACGATAAATTCCCCGGCGTGGTCGCCCACTGTGATGCGTACATTTATATCCAGAAAATGCGGAAAACCTTCCTGGGCAAACGGGTTTCGGAAAAGGATTTCGATCGTTACGCCGAGGAACTCAAGCCCCTGGTGCGGGATAATCCCGAGAGTCCCTATGTTTCCGCGGCAGGTCTGCTCCTTTCGGCCGCGGCGGCTTACGAGGGCAATCGGGACCTGGAAGGGTTCGCCGATAAATTTCGCGACGATTTCGTCCGGACCTTCAAAGAATCAGGCAACGAAAAACTCATCGGAATCGCTAAGCAAATCGAACTGGACGCTCAGCAGACCCTGGTGCCGGGCAAACGGATCGACGTGGTCGGCATGACCGTCGACGGTTCGCAGTTCAACGTCAAATCGCTGCGGGGGAAAATCGTTTTGATCGACTTCTGGGCCACCTGGTGCGGACCGTGCAAGGCAGAGGTGCCCGGCATGAAGGAAATGTACAAAAAATACCACGCCAAAGGGTTCGAAATCGTCGGCATCAGTATCGACAGCGATGCAAGCGTCCTGAAGAATTACCTGGCGTCGGAACAAATTCCCTGGATCAGCCTCTCGGACAAAGCGGCCGTGGCGTCCGGAATGCCGGGCATGGCGGAGCGTTACGGCGTCCGAGGCATTCCCACGATGTACCTGCTTGACCGGCAGGGACGGATCATCTCGACCGGTGCCCGCGGCGGCGACCTCAAGCGACTCCTGGAACAGGAGTTCAAGTGATTTTGTCCCAGCGCGGCCGGGTCGGCGACAGGTCGGTTCTTCGCCCGTTTGCTTTTGAATGTCGGTTCGCTACAATGAGGATGTTGTCGCTATCGCTTACCTTTCGTCCCTTCATTTCGGAGAAGACCATGAAACGATTCGCCCTCTTTTTGTCGCTCCTCCTTGCGCTGACATTGACCGCCCCGGCTCAAACGCCCAAGGATCTCGACCTGGCCCGGGTGCCCGAGTACCTGAATCCGAAAATCACATCGGTGAACAAACTCCCGCCGCGTTCTTCCGCCGTGGTACCCTATTACAACGGCAATCGGGACAAGTGCGTCCTGCTCAACGGTGACTGGAAATTCCTGCTCGTGCAGAAACCGGCGGACCGGATCAAGAATTTCGCCGAGGTCAATTACGACGACTCGAAATGGCTCAACATGCCGGTCCCATCCAATTGGCAATCGCCGCGCTTCATCGGGCAGCTTAAGGAGTATGCCCCGAAAAACCTCGGAGGTGCGGTGGACGATTATCCGATCTACGTCAACCATCCGTATCCTTGGAAACGCACCGATGGAAAATGGACGCCGCCGCTGATTCCCGAAGATCATAACCCCGTGGGGATGTACCGCCGCGAGTTCGAGTTGCCCGCCGATTATGAGGGCAAAAATATCATCCTGCATTTCGCCGGAGTGGAATCGCTGTATTACGTTTGGGTCAACGGCCAGTATGTCGGCATGGCGACCGACAGCAAAACGGCCGCGGAGTTCGACATTACGAAATACGTCAAGCCGGGCCAAACGAACAAGATCGCCGTCGAGTGCTTCCGCTGGTCTTCGGGCTCTTGGCTCGAATGCCAGGATTTCTGGCGCATGTCCGGTATCCACCGCGACGTGTTCGTGTACGCACTGCCGAAAATTCACATTAGCGATATTTTAGTGACAACAACACCGGGTGAAGATGAAAAATGGAATTGGTCGGTAGACCTGCTTTTCCAAACAACAGATGGTAAACCGGGAAATGTAGATGTTACATATCAATTAAGTGGCCCCAATCTTTATCCAACAAAAACGACCAATAAAGACTTTGCTGTTAATAAAAACGGTCAAGAGTATGGAATAAAACACCGTAACGTCGTTGGTATCAAGCCTTGGTCCGCCGAAACGCCGAATTTGTACACACTGGAAATCACCTGCGGCGAGCAGAAAATCACAATGCCCATCGGCTTCCGCAAGGTCGAGATCAAGAAAATGCCCGTTGAAATCGAGGGCAAACAGGTCGAGGCGGCCCAGTTTCTCGTCAACGGCAAGCCCGTGCTCATCAAGGGCGTGAACCGGCATGAGCACGAATCCGTCAACGCACATTACGTCACCGAAGAGATGATGCTCGAAGACATCAAGTTGCTCAAGCAGAACAACATCAACGCCGTGCGGAATTCGCATTATCCCTGCGATCCGCATTGGTATTATCTGTGCGACAAATACGGCATTTACGTTTGTGACGAGGCGAACATCGAATCGCACGGCATGTATTACGGCGAACATTCGCTGGCCCGGAACGATCTGTTCACCGAAGCTCATTTGGACCGCACGATCCGAATGTACGAGCGGAGTAAGAACCATCCGAGCGTCGTCATCTGGTCCCTGGGCAACGAGGCGGGCGACGGGCCGAATTTCGACAAAACGGCCGCTTGGCTGCGTGAACGTGATCCGAGCCGGCCCATCCATTACGAACGCGCCGGACGCGGTGCGAACACCGACATCGTTTGTCCGCAGTATCCCGGCTCGAACTGGATCGCCGGCTATGGTAAAACCGTACAGGAAAAACCTCTTATCGTCAGTGAATACCAGCACGCGATGGGCAATTCGAACGGAAATTTCTTCCGACAATGGGACGAATTCCGAAAGTACCCGCAAACGCAGGGCGGATTCATCTGGGACTGGGTCGACCAGGGCCTCTTGACCGACATCCCGCCGACCTGGACCGTCGAGGACGCCGGGCCGGGCATGTTTCCGCTTCAATTAAACGGCGTTTCCGTAACAAAAGAAAACCGCAAAGGACTCGGCGGCAGTTTGGTCGTCACCGGCAACGCCCCGGAGCTGAACCTTTCGGGCAAGCAGCCGATCACGCTGGAGGCCGTGGTTTACGCGACCGGCAACTCCGCCGAGGGGCCCTTCATCGCCAAAGGCGACGGACAGTACACGCTCAAGCAAAAGGGCGACAAGCTCGAATTCTTTTTGTACTCCGGCGGACATCGGTCCATCCAAGTCCCGCTACCGGAAGATTGGATCGGCAAATGGCACCAGGTGGCCGGCACCTTCGACGGCGAAACCATGCGGGCCTACATCGACGGCAAGGAAGTCGGCACGATGAAATGCGGGCCGTACAGCGTCACGGATTATCCCGTGGGTGTGGGAACCGACACCCAGCATGGCGGCCGGGCTCCCAATGCGATCATCGGAGCCGCGCGGATCTATGCCGAGTGCCTCACACCGGACCAGCTTGAGCAGTCGATGGAAAAGAACGGGCTCCCGAATCAAAAACTGCTTTTCAATCCGGCCCTGAACGCCATGACGGTAGTCCCGGCAGGTAAAAGCCCCAACGGCAAAACGACCTATTGGGCCTACGGCGGCGACTTCGGTCCTCCGGACGTCCCGAGCGACAATAATTTTTGTTGCAACGGCATCATCTCCGCCGACCGTGTTCCACATCCGGCCATGACGGAAATCAAAAAGGAGCACCAGGACATTTGGGTAAAGCCGTCCGATAAGCCGGGACAGTATTTGATTTATAACGAAAACTTCTTCCGACCGTTGGATTACGTCGAAGGCGTTTGGGAACTTGTCGCCGACGGCAAGGTCGTCCATCACGGGCCCATCGTGAAGCTCGAAGACATCGGCCCCGGCGAAACGAAGGAAATGCTGCGCATCGCCACGATGATCATGCCAATCATCCCGGAAGGCGCGGAGTGTTTCATGAACTTCAAGTTCCTACTCAAGGAAGCCACGGACTGGGCCCCGAAAGGCCACATCGTTGCCTGGGAACAGTTTCCGGCCCCCGAATGGTACAAGGCTCCGGAGAAGACCGAGGTTAAGTGGGGAAATATCATGCCGGATTTCGAGCAAAAAAGTAAAACGGGCCGAAAGGCACTGGGGGGACCAGGTTCAGGGCCGCATTCTTACAATACTTTTGATCTTCCAAACATGGACAAAAGGTATGTCGATACCGTAGTTGATCACACGACGAATCGACTCCGATCCCTGATGTTTCGATTCATCGATACTGAAACCCCGAGTTATATTCGCTTGATCGATGCCTGGCCAAAAGCCGATTTCTGGCGGGCTCCGACGGATAACGACCGAAGCAACGGTTTCGTCGGCCGTCATGCCGTTTGGCGGGCCGCTTCGGAGAGTTCGGTGAATCCTCCCGTCGAGATCATTCATCCGGTAAAAAAGGACGAAAATGCGCCGATTAAAGTCGATTGGAATATTGCCGTCAGTAGCGACAGCAGCGTTTTCATGAAAATGAACGTCGACGCAAGCGGTATGGGCACCGATGCCGCGGCGGCGAAGGAACTGGCGGGCATCGGCGAGGTGGACGTGGCCGATAAGCCGCTCCAGGAAAAGAAAGCCGCTCTTGAAAAGACGATTGCCGAGGCGGCCAAGAAAAAGATCGACGCCCCACGTATCGGGACGGAAATCGTGATCCCCGGCGAGTTCAACCGCGTCGAATACTACGGACGCGGTCCCGGCGAAAATTATTGGGACAGGAAAGAAGGTTCCGCCGTGGGGCGATATACGACGACCGTCGAGGACATGTTCGTGAACGAATACGTCAAAGCCGGCGAAAACGGTTACCGCTGCGACGTTCGCTGGGTGGCTTTCCGTAACGCGGACGGCTACGGCATCCTGTTCGCTTCGATGCCGACCGTGGAAGACGTTAAAGCACGCGGTCGGTTCAAGGGCCAGCGCGATCCGGGCACGATTTGTTTCGGGGCGACGCATTATTCGAAGACGGAGCTTGAAAAAGGCCATCCGTATAAGATGACCCCGAGCAAGGATATTTTCGTGAACATCGATCTCGCCCAAATCGGCGTTGCGGGGGATAACAGTTGGGGCGCCCGGGCGTATCCTGAGTACCGACTCGGCGAGGACAAGTATCAACTTCGATACCGGGTTTTCGCTTTGACGCCCGACGACGATCCGGCCGAAATCGCCCGCGCGGTTTACTAGGACCGAATGATACGTCGACGAAACGTGAATCTTGCTACGATTAACTTGACAGGAGGCACAAAGTCGGCGTAAAATGGCCGGATGGAAACGTATCGGCCGAAAAATAAAACGCCCTCAAAAATCATTGCCGCTTTCCTAGCGGCGTCCTTGATTTTTGGGGGATGCACCTCTCCAATCTCCAAGGTCCCGGAGAAGCCGGAAAATCAGGACGCGAATATTTTTGTGCATGATTTCGGGGTCGTTCGACCTCAATCGGAGCAGATTCATCTTTTTGAGCTGAAAAATTCCGGCGAAGCGGAACGGAACGTTCGCAAAATCGTCCAGAATTGCAGTTGCACGGTTGCAAAGCCGTCTTCTCTTTCCATCCCTCCGGGCGGCACGTTGAATGTCGAACTGATTTATCGGGCCGGTAAAGACTTCTCGGATGATGTGCGCGACTCCGTCGTTTATTTCGAACAGGAGGAGATCGAGCCGGTCATTCTGCGGGTCAAGGCCCGGATTCGGCCCCAGGTCACATTGCAGCCATCGCTTTTTTCGCTGTCGTCTTACATGCCAAACGATCGTCAGACCGATCGTTTTACCCTTCAGGATTGGTCCGATACCGGGCTCAAGGAGGTCGAATTCATTTCCGAGGAGCCGTGGATTTCCGTTTCTTCCCCAAAAAAAGGAAAAAACAATGATGCCCGGACTCCCTTTCCTCCGTGGGAAGGCTCATTTACGGTTGATACGACAAATTTGAATTCGGGAAGGCATCAAGGACGGATCCGCGTTCTCGCCCGGGACGGCGAAACGGAATACGTTTCTTCCATGACGGTGGTCCTGGTGGTCGCCTCTGCCGTGAAAGTGATTCCCAGCAACTTGTTTTTCGGCGAAATCAGGCCGGGAGAAACGGCCTCTCTCGAATGCACGATGCTGCTGGTTCCTCAAAAGAATTCCGATACCCACGAAGATCTTTGGAAACTTATGAAAGTGGAAAGCGATTTTCCCGAGCATGTTCTCGAAGCGACAATCCGGAAAGTCAGCGATACGAAAGGAACCCTGACCGTTCGGTTGACTCCGCATCATCTCGGCCGCCTGAAAGGAAACATCCGCATTGTTTTTCAGGACGCCCGGTTTCACGATTTGACACTTCCCGTCATCGCCCATGTCGTCGACGATGATTCTTCTTCCTCCTTACCCTCAAGGAAATCCCATGAAAACGATCAGTAGTGTTTTGTTGTTTTTAGGCTCCGTCTTTTGCGGTATCGGGTTTTGGCCCGGAAATTTCGAATTCATTTCTATTGCCAACGCCGCCGCGGAAGAGGAAAACAAATGCTATAAAAAAGCCCTGCACACTTGTTCTTACTCGAAGGCATCGTGTGAGGATGGCGGCCGGAGGTGCGAGGATTTCAACAACAACCCCAAAGACAAATATGCGCTCATGCAGTATCCCCACGACTGGGTCTGTGCTGTAATCGATTGGAGATGGGACCAAACCCGGTATAATTTGGGATTACCCCAGGATACAACAGGCATTTCGAAGGTCAGCCATGAAACGGTCCTCGTGTTAGGGCCATTCGATCATCATGCCGAAGCCGGTAACAAGGTACCGGGCTATGAGAAATTGAACAACGTTAAAATCGAGTATTGCGTAAGAAGTAACACATGCGATTGTAACGCAGCTCCAGCAGATGACGAAAATCAGACACCGTTGTGTAAAAATCTGGGAACTTCACATCTAGACGCTCCCGTAAAATTACAAATACCGAATGAAAAATCTAGCAAATGTATTGGAAATCCCGGTTAGGGGATCGTCAAGTTAAAAAGCTGATGTCGACAAAAACAGTAGTAATTTGTCCTCCCCGCGTAGGCGGGGAACTGGACGAACGACACTACCAACCTTTTCGGAAAACTCCCATTTTTATTCCTCCTTCATCAATCTCTCTATCATGAAACAGTTATTCATTATATTTTTATCGGCGATGGGAATGTTTCATTCCCTTCCTTGTTTCGCCTCGGACGAAACGCTTGAGAAATTTCACTTTCTCTTGAACGGCGTCAAATCCGAACGGGAGAAACTCGTTTCGGGCGTCGTTCGGGGAAAAGGCGAAACGTCGTTTACCCTTGAAGAGGCCGGAAAGGTGGTGGAAAAAAGTACTCCGGTGGAGTATTTCGTCG
>JBEBTM010000055.1:0-13347 GCA_040393745.1 Thermogutta terrifontis
GCCACCGCTGCGGCGGCCATTCGAACGGCCAACCGGCCATAACGGAAAAAGCGGCTTATGTTCACGCCACGCAGGTTTTCGGCGGCCTGGTCGACGGTGATCGAAAGCAGGAAGGGGTCGAAAGTCGATTGGAAGTCCTCATCGTCCGGGGCGTCCAAAAAATCCTGCCAGACTGATTTGGCCGGGTCTTCCAGTTCGATCGACGTAATCAAACTTTCGTTGAGCCGGGGAACGAATCGTTCGAAAAGCATGGCCCACTGATCGTCGCGGATTTCCGAGGCGATCCGGCGAATAATGCGCTGCCAAACGACATAGCCGATCAATCCGACCAGAACGGCGAGCATCAGAGCCCGAACCGGCATGGCAAATTCGAAGAAACGGTCCAAGGCCAAATCAGCACAGAAGAGCAGGAAAACCGCGAGCACCGTCGTCGCCAAGCCATCCAGAAGGACGTAAGACCGAAACGCCCGCTGCAGCGAGGAGAGCTTGCGGTGGATGATCTTCGGGAATTCAGGGGCGGGGGAACTCATGTCGGAAAGCCATCGGGAGAAAATACCGGAATGACACAGTATAGCGTGGTTCCACGGGATTTTCAATCAGCGTCACGTAGGTTTGGGTCGATGTCAGTTCAAAATAGGAAGAAAATTTCGCACAGAGACGCGGAGTTTTCGACGCCATGGTTTCAACCGCATAATAAAACACCTAAAGGGCAAACCGGGAATAGGTTACGCGTTTATATGTTTTGATATCTTGAAAACCTTACGCCGTCCGGGGCGCGGATCAAATTTTCGTGACTCCGGGAACCGCTTGAGGATAGTCTCCGTTTTCGTCGGGAATCAGTGGGAACGGACCGTCAAAGGACAAATTCTCGATGTCCGGCACATACTCGAACTCCGAATTCCAAGCCGCCTCGGCCGTGACGAGCTGGCCGCTTTCCATGGCCATGCGTCCCAAAATGGGCGTGAACGTCGCCCCGATACCCGTTTCCATTTCGTTCCACGGTTTGTTTTCCCGGATCGCCTGGAAAAAACGGTCGTGTTCCGTTTGATACGAGTTATTCCATGCCGATTGGGCCGTCCAGGTCGCACCGTCTTTTCGCTGGCGGTGGGCATTGCCGTCGGCGAAAAATTTCGGATCGCCCACGCCTTCCCCCACGACCGCGCTGCCTTTCGTGCCGTGAATAATCGATTCGAAACTCTGGTACGTGTTATCCATCGTCTGGGCGAACATCATCATACGCCGTCCGTCCGCAAAACGGTATTCCACGGCCGCATGATCGATCATCTGATCCTTGGCCTTTCGAAGCAACCGGCCGCCTTGGCCCTGAGCCGCGACAGGAAGTTGCCGCATAGCCCAACAGCAGACATCGAGATTGTGAATCAGTGCGTCGACGATAAAACCACCCGTGGTCCAGTTGAAGTTGAAAATATGCCGAAGCTGGAAGTCCAAAACATTATCGCCACGTGACGGGCGAAGTTTGTGCGTCGGGTGCATCCGGTAAACCCAGAGCGAGGTGAGATCGCCCAGACCGCCATCGTGAATTTTGCGTATGGTTTCCTCGGTCCGGTCATAATGCCGGTTATTAAGTCCCACGGCGATTTTCAAGTCCTTCTCCAAGGCCGTTTTGTTCGATTCACGCAGCCGTTTCAAGCCGGGGATATCCACGGCCAGCGGTTTTTCGGCAAAGACGTTCAGGCCCTTTTCCACGGCGTGGGCGAAGTGGAGCGGGCGAAAGGCGGGTGGCGTGGTCAGGAGCACGACATCACCGGGACGGAGCGTGTCCATGGCTTTTTTGTACGCATCAAACCCACTGAAACAACGATCGTCGGCGACATCGAATTGGTGGAGCTTTTCTTTTTTTTCCAATTCCTCTTTGATCGCTTCGGTACTCCGTTTGGCTCGATCTTCGAAGGCATCGGCAACGGACCAGAGCACCACGTCCGGGTCGGCATCGAGAGCCTGCCGCATGGCCCCGTTGCCTCGACCGCCACAGCCGATCACGGCCATGCGAAGCGTTTCGGACCCAGCCGCATGGACATGAGGAATCATGGACGCTCCCAGGACAAGCGTACCGGAAGCAACGAGAAAATCACGCCGGGATGTTTTCGAACGTTTTTCATGAGTCATCATGGTTCTCCTTGAGGGTCTCCCCTGAAAATTGGTTTTCAGTCGAAATGGTCTTCCTACCGGCACTGAGAGGGCCGGCTCCGAGACGACAGATTACAGCCGTTTACGGCACACAGCGCAACCTATTCTATAAGATTGCGACAGCGGGTACAATCTCATCCTCTGTCCAAGTTTCGCCCGGAAGCGGTCGATCAAGTTGAAATACAACCGATTTCAAAGATCAACCCAAGTCCTTGACTTTGCCGATTCTCTCACGGCGTCAAGCCATTCGTCGATTCTGACGCCCTGCCGCAAATCAGGTTCGGTGGGACGTTGTTCGTCGACGGCACGGAGAAAATTCGCCAGGCAGGCAACGTGAGCCCGAACCCAACCGGACACGGATTTCGGGGAAGGAAAGTCTGTGTCCGGCGATTCGAAGCGAGCACCGCAGGGAATCCGTGTCCAACCGGACATACCCCCCAGCGGCCTGTCGGACCGTGAGGCGTCAAAAAATTCCAGGTAATGTGAGTCCATCAACGAAAAACGAAGTGCGCCCGCATCGCCATGAATTTCCAGCCGCAGTTCATCCTCGTTGCCCGTGGCTAATTTGGTCGCTTCGAAAATCCCTTGGGCGCCATTGTGCATCCGGGCAAGGATCGTTACAGCGTCCTCCGCGGTCACGGAAACAAGCTCCGGGGCGGGACAATCCGGCGTCGAAGCCGTTTTCGGACGCCAATTCACGGCATGCTGTGTTTCCGCGAGCAGCGATTCCGGCGGTCCGAGCAACATGTCACCCAGATCAAGCATATGGGATGCCAGATCCCGAATCACGCCGCCGGAAGCCGAGTGCTTCCATTTGAACGGGACCGAAGGATCGGCGTTGCTCGCATGGAGATAATGAAACCGAAATTGATAAATCCGCCCGAGCCGACCTTCCCGGAGAAGCTGCCGGGCTCGCCTGATCGCCGGAATGAAACGGAGATGGAACGTCATTTGCGACGTGCCCGCATAATGATTTGCCGCGATGACTTCACGAACCTGTTCCGCTTCACCCCGGGACACGGTCAGCGGCTTGTCGCAGTAGATGTGTTTTCCGTGTCCGATTGCCGACAGCAACGGGGCAAGATGTCCATCGTTCGGCGTACAAATGTGTACAATATCGATTTCCGGATTCTCCGTAATGGCCCGGTAATCGGTTACGGCCGTTTTCGCCCCGCAAATCCGGGCTGCCGCATCCGCCGTTTCCCGGTGGTTCGTAGCGACATGCGTGATTTCAAAAGCCGACTGAAAGGGTCCCGAATAATACGGAAGCGTGGCGTAACCGAAGGCGTGAACCTTTCCGATCATGCCGAAACCGACGATGCCGACACGGTACGTTTTCATGATGGTATTGCTCCTTACGGATTCAATTCTTCGCTCGTTTTGGCACCGGCGCTACGAAGGATCAATACGGCTTCGTCCTCCTCGGCGCCGTCCAAGGGGGTACTGCCGTCATCGTCGACAATGTTCACATCGGCTCCCTTGGCGACCAGATACCGCAAGGAATCGACATCGCATTCCGGTAGGGCCAGCCAGTGAAGAGGAGTCATACCGCCTTCACAAACGGCGTTGACGTCCGCACCGTTTTCGACCAACAACTTGACGATTTCCAATTTTCCACGGGAAAGACAGGCGCATAACAGGGGCGTATCATTGTCCTCATCGCGGTTGTTCACATCGGCGCCGCGTTGGATCAACAGTTCGACAATCGCGGGTTGAACATCGTCCCGCATCACGGCCGAGACCAACGGTGTTTGCCCAGTATCATCCCGGATATCAGGCTCGGCCCCCTGGGCGAGTAGGAACCGAACCGCATGAAGCGAGTTTTTTCCCGCGAATTCATGAAGCGGCGTGGAATTATCGGAGCTTTTCGCATCGACCCGGGCACCTTGTTCGACGAGATATTTCACAATCCTGAAATTCGGATTCGAACAGGCCCAGTGAAGGGGTGTCCACCCGTCACCGTCGCCGCCGTTAATATCCAAACCTTTTTCGAGCAAAAACCGGATCGTCTCGACGCTTCCCGTTCCCGAGGCGGCCCAGTGAAGCAGGCCGGACCCGTCGGCGGCGGTCTGTTCGATATCGCCCCCCAGGAGCAACATCGTCTTCAGGACTTCCGGATTATCGTTACACGACGCATAGATCACGGGCGTGGCTCCTTCGGAATTTTTCTCCGTAATGGCCGCACCGGATTCGACCAATACCCGGATGACGGCGGGGTTCGGATTCCACATCGCGGCCAAGTGCAACGGCGTGTCGCCGTCTTCGTCCGGCATACCGATGTCGGCCCCGTTTTCCAGGAAGAAACGAATCAGGGCCGGTTTTTTGACGTAGATGGCCGCGTAATGGAAAGGCGTCTGGCCGGTCTCGTTTTTCGACTGAAGGAACGTGCGAACGAACAACGGTTCTTCGTTTTCGGCGGCGTTCAAACTATTTGAAACGACATATCCGACAAACGCGAGACAGGCAAACAGGATTGTTTTTCGAAACATGATGATTTCCTTGATTGATCGTTACTGATTCTCTCCGGCTTTACCGCCCCGCTGGTGGAGTTTCAACTTCATCCGGGGCGAGGCGGCATAGTCGAGCGGCGTTTTCCCCGTAAAATCCTTGGCGTTGACGTTCGCGCCGGAGTCGATGATCGTGTCCACCACGCCATCGGGCGCATTCCGGGCCGCGGCGAAATGTAGGACCGTCCTGCCTTGGTCGTCAACGGCGCGCAGGTCGGCCCCTCGGCCGAGCAGGAAAAGAATCGCGGTCTCCGTGGCTTTGGAATGACGCAACATCGTGTGCAGCGGCGTTTCATCGGTATCGTCACGGGCATTGACGTCCGCGCCGGCGTCGAGAAGGATTTGAAACGTCTCCGGCCGACCGTCGAATTGCGTGGCGTAATGCAAGGCGGTCTGTCTGGATTTGTCGACCGCGTCCATGTCCCGGACATGTTTCACGATATACCGTAGCATTTCGGGCGAGGTGTTTCTCATCACGGCGTGATGGAGCACCGTGGAACCATAGACATTGGCCGCGCGGATGTCGGCCCCGTTTTCGTGCAAATACATAAACACGTCCCGCTGCGTCGCCTTCGTGGCCGCCATGTGCAGGGGCGTGACTCCATCGGGTGTACGGGAATTAACGTCGATCCCCCGGCTGAGTAGCAAGCGAATCATCCCGGGGTCCGGATTGTTAACCGCAGCGAAATGGATCGGCTGCAAATCATGGACGGCAGCCGCTGTAAGATCGCCTCCCTGGTCGATGAGCCAGGCCATCGTGTTCGGGTACGGATTCATCGTGGCAAAATGAATCGGTTGAAGTTTGTTATCGTCGGTGACGTCCATCGCCAGGCCCGCTTCGAGCAAAGGCCGCATGACCTCGGGGTTCGAATTCGTTTTAGCCGCGAAATGCAGGGCCGAGGCGCCCGCTTTGTCGCGTTGCCTGGCATCGGCCCCGTATCGGAGCAGGAGCCTGATCATTTCGGCGTTCGGGTTGCCCCCCGCAGCGTTGTGAAGCGGCGTTTGTCCCCGCTCGGCTTTGGCGTGAACGTCCGCCCCGTGACGAAGCAGGATTTCAGCAGCCTCCGGATCGGCGCTGCTTGCGACCGAAAGATGCAGGGCCGTTGCGCCGTTGGTCATGACTGCCTGGATGTCCGCGCCGTGTTGAAGCAGGAATTCGATCCACTCGGGACGGGGATTGAAGGACGTGGCGCTATGGAGCGGCGTGGCCTTGTCGTCGCTGGTTGTGTTGATTTTTGCGCCGGCGTCCAGGAGAGCCTGCGCGACCTCGACGGTATTGCCACAACACGCGGCATAATGGAGCGGCGTCATACCGCTGAAATCCCGAGCGTGGACTCCGGGCCATTTTTCGAGCAAAATTCGCACGATTTCGATGTTGTCGTTATGGCCGGCGGCGAGATGCAGGGGCGTGACACCCTGTTTCGTTTTTACACGAATATTCGCTTTGTTCTTGAGTAAGACCTCGATGACTTCCGGGGACGAATTATACTGGGCCGCATAATGCAGCGCCGTGTACCCTTCGTCGGTTTTGGCGTCGACTTTTGCGCCGTGCTTCAGGAGCAGCTCCAGCAGCGTCGCAGGGCGGTCCTGCTCGGCAAGCGAATGAAGCGTGGTAAATCCGTCGTCCTGGGCGGCTCGGGGGTCGAGCTGGTGTTCAATTAAATATTCGTACATTTCCGCCGTGGCCCGAGGATTCCGCGCCAATTGGTGCAAGGCCGTGGTTCCGTCGGAACGTTTGGCGGTCAAATCCGCGCCGCGCTCCCGGAGTATTTTCAGCAACTCCACGTCCGAAGCCTTTCGCGCCACAGCATGAACGGGCGCGTCTTCGGCGGTCTTTTGCACATCGGCTCCACGTTCGATGAGGAGCCGGACAATCGCATCCACGTCATCACTGTCGCTTATCCCGATGTAATGGAGGGCCGTCCAGCCGTCTTCACAAGCATGATTCACGTCCGCGCCACGATCCAGCAATAAACGCACGGAGTCGATGTCGAACTCGTTTTGCGAGGCGTAATGGAGTGGCGTCATGCCGTTTCTGCCGATATCGTTGACATTTGCGCCACGTTCCAGAAAGGCGTGAATGACATCGGGTTGATTCTGCGAAATGAGCGCTTGGAGGAACGGGGAATCACCGTCCACGTCCACGGTATCGATAGGAGCCCCGTTCTTGAGAAACCAGAGCGCGATTTCCGGGGTCTCGCGGGAAAAAACAGCCTGTTGCAGGGGCGTCATTCCCCAGTCGTTCCTCTCGTCAAGCGGAACACCTTCGCCGTACAGAAATACGACCGCGCCGGCGTTTCCGCCGTAACCGGCAGCCATGTGCATCAAGGTGTCGTTGCACCAGCCGTCTCGACCGTACAGCAAATACGGCCTTTCCTCCAAAAGCTGCCGAAGCGCGGTGAGCTCGTTTCCCTGGATCAAATGGACCAGAATTTCCCGCTCCTCGGGCGTGAAACGATAAATACCGTCTTCCGTTTCGGTCGAAAACGCGGTGGCGGCGAAAAGCAACATCACGGCCAGCATAAAGCCTTTCAGCAGGCCGGTCATTCCGTTTTGAGCGTTTGAACATAGCGGTTCAGCGAGCATTTTTCTTCCTCGTGATACATCTTCTGGCGGGAAAGGAGCACGTCCCAATCGATGGCCAAGGCGTCGAATTCGGGGCCGTCGACACAGGTGAATTTCGTTTCACCGCCGATTTTCACCCGGCAGCCGCCGCACATGCCCGTTCCGTCGATCATCACGCTGTTCAAACTCGCGGTGCCCTTCACGCCGAACGGCTCAATGGTTTTTGCGCAGAATTTCATCATGATGGCCGGCCCGATCATGTATACGCAACCGATTTCACCGCGTTTTCCCTCCCGGGCTTCCTGGAGGATTTCCCGCAGCGGTTCCGTGACCAATCCTTTTCGGCCCGCACTGCCGTCGTCCGTCGTCACAATGTGTTCGTCGCTCACCGAAGCGAGTTTATCCTGCCAAAAGAGCAAATCCTTCGACCGGGAACCCTGGATGGAAATGACATGGTTGCCCATTTCATGCAGCGCCTTTGCAATCGGAAACACGGGAGCCGTTCCCACGCCACCCGCGACCATGATGACGGTCCCGAAATCGTTCAATTCGCTGGCGTGACCGAGGGGGCCGATCATGGCGTACAGGTTTTCGCCGGTTTTCAAAGCGACGAGTTTCCGCGTTGACGTCCCCACGGCCATGACGACCATGGTAATCGAGCCCGCCTCACGATCAAAGTCGGCGATGGTCAACGGAATACGTTCACCGAGTTCATCGGGCATGACAATGACGAAATGCCCCGGTTCGGCCTTCTGGGCCAAGAGGGGATGGCGAACGATCATTTCGTAAATATTGGGGGCGATTTCTTCGTTTTTAAGAATGAGAACCATGGCATCGGTGTCAAGTTGAGAGTGATCCGTCGGGCCCGAATATCAGCGAGGGAAACCGACAGGTTGACGTCCTCATTTTATCCGGTTTTCCCAACGGATTCAAGGGCCGTTTTTTTCCATTTGGTCGCGAGACGCAGACGCCGATGACGGCTTCACTTCACGTAGACGAACGAGCATGTCGTGGTCGTCGTCGGTTTCCATGACTTCGAATTCCAACGTGGCGACCTGGCAAACGTCCCCTTGCCGCGGCAGGCGTCCCAGAAATTCCCGAAGCAACCCACCGACGGTCAAGCTCGAATAATCCGCAAAGGATACGTCAAACTTACGTTGCAAACGCCGCAAACTCGTGAGCCCGTTGACCTGCCAGAGATTCTCTCCGAGTCGCTTGAGTTCCATCCGGTCCAGGAGTCGACGGCTCCGACCCTGCTCCCGCGTAAATATCGTCTCAATAATGTCGTCCATCGTGAGCACGCCTACGGTTTCGCCGAACTCGTTGACCACCCCGGCCACGTTCAGACCGCTTTGCTGCAACCGATCGAACACTTCGGCGACCGAAGCGGACCAGGGCACGTAAATAATCGGCTGGAACTGGGCGTCCCAATTTTCGGCGGCCCGGCCCGAAAGACGTGTAAAACTCAACACCGAAGCGATTTCGTCCGAATCCGGTTCGGTCAGCAGGCAATAACCGCTCCGGGGCAGTTTGCCGTGCAGCGTGTCCAATACTTCCTCGAACCGAATCGGCGGCTGGAATGTTTTAATCAGCGATCGGGGCCGCATAAGTTCTTCCGCCCGGACATCGGAAAGTGCAACGATATTTTGCAACGCGCGTTGTTCCCGCTTGAGCAGCGTAGCATCTTCACGGGACATTTCCACGGCCCGCTCCAAATCACCGACGCGCAGATACGGTTCGGCACCGAACCGGGGACAGAACAACCGCCGCGACAGGATATTCGTCATCTGGAGCACCGGCAGTATCGGCTGGAGCACTCGAACGAAGAAGGAAAGCGGCACGGTCCCCAGGAGCACGCAAAACCGGGGGGCGGCGACGCCTATGTTTTTGGGAATCACTTCGCAAAACAAAATCACGCCGAAGAGCGAACCGATCCCCATCAGGCCGGCCAGTTTCAGGTGGCCCGCGGCCTGGAGCTGGAACATGACAATCGACGAGATCGTGAACGTGAGCAAATTGACGACGAGATTTCCAAGCAGGACCGAATTGAGCAGCCGCTCGGGATTCCTGGCCAGCGATTCGGCCAATCGTCCCACGGCCCCCCTTCCGGCCAAGTCGCGCCGATCCGCCGGGCTCAGCGAAAAAAACGCGGCCTCACTGCAGGAGAAAAACGCCGACAGGGCCATGAAAACCAACATGGCCGCCAATGCCGGCGTGTATGGAAGGAGTTCATGGAACATGGTACAATGGGAGAAAACTACATCCAAACCATATCTATTATAACAGGCGACTGGCATTTCGTACAGTCGCAGAAACCTGACCGTAAAAAAATGAGACGTGCCTTTACGATGTTGGAGCTTCTCGTCGTCATCGCCATCATCGGGATACTCATCGCCCTGCTCCTACCCGCAGTGCAGGCGGCGCGGGAAGCGGCAAGGCGGGGACAGTGTACCGCGAAACTCCAGCAGATCGGTTTGGCGACACAGCTTTATCATGAAATCCATACCGATGCCATGCCCGCCGGGGCGCATTGGGTGCTCTCACGCAGTCACGCCGGGGATCCCATGGGCACCTCGCGGCGCATTTCCGGATTCGTCGCATTGCTCCCGTACCTGGAAATGCAACCGTTGCACGACCAAATTGTGGCGGGACGGTATTACGTTGAATTCAATTCGACCACGCAAACCGAAGACTGGACCGATGGCAGCGGAACCGAGCCGGGTGGAAAAAACGGCGGTGGAACGATTACGGCAAAGGGGTATTCCGAAGGGTATTTTTCCCAGGTAATCCAACTCTGGCACTGCCCTTCGGACGGCGGCGGTAGAGCGAAAGGCGGCAACGACCAGAGTCGGAGCAATTATCGTTTCAATTACGGTGATTATCCCGTGCATTCGAACAACATTATCGCCGGAAAACGGCTCGGCATCTTGGAAGACCAAATTTGCAGCCTCAATCGCGGAGCCTTTGCGTCCCAACAATGGAACAGTCGGAGAAGTTTGGCCGACGGCACCTCGACCACGATTTTGCTCAGCGAACGGTGCATTGCCCAGAATAACCAACAGGTCCGGCAGGGTTACGCGATTGATTCGAGTCCGCCGATTGTCTATGCCCGGACAACCTACCGGGGCGTGGCCGATTCCCCCGGAGATCCCGCCTTGGAAGCCTGCCTGGATTTGAAAGAAGGTATTGGTGCCTGGGGAGGGGCCAACTATCGCCCCGGCGTATCGGTCATCGATTACTCCGGCAAACGCTGGTCCGACGGCGCCGTGGTCTACACGGGCTTCAACACGATCCTGCCGCCCAACGCGCCGTCGTGTTACAGTCCGGCCCTGGGCGACGAAGCCGCATCGAAGAAAAAGGACGAGGACGACGAAGCGTTCACCATGGCCGACATCGACTGGGACGGCCTCACTTCGGCCGAAGGCAGCCTCAACGGCGGGTTCATCAACGCAAGCTCTTTTCATTCCAACGGTGTGAACGTCTGCTTCGCCGACGGCTCGGTTAAATTCGTTTCGGAAAAAGTCGACTACCAAAGTCCCCGGAACGTGAAGGGCTCCGCGAGTTGGACGGACATCGTCACCGAAGGCCCGTCCCCGCATGGCGTCTGGGGCGCCCTTGGCACCCGTGACGGCGGCGAAAACGTTCGGCTGCCGTAAACCGACCTCGGCATTACCTCGCGTTTACGAGACGCAATATTTCCGTCGCTATATCGCCCTTGGCCCCGCGCAAAGTCGTTTGCAGACGCCCCGTGGCGTCAAAAATCTGAAGCGACGCGTTGTCGCTGTTGATCGACGCGGGACTATTCAGGACGATAAAGTCGCAGTTCTTCCGGTGCAACTTTTCCAGGGCATGTTCCACGCCGTTCTCCGTTTCCAAGGCGAAACCGACGATCCACTGCCCGGAACGTTTCATTCTGCCCAACGCGGCCAGGATATCCGGCGTTTCAACGAGGCGCAATGTCAAGCCGGGTTCACCGTTCTTCGACTTCGATAATTTCTGCTCCGAAAATTGTTCGGGTCGGTAATCGCTCGGCGCGGCGGCACCGATCACGCCCGCGCAATCGGGAAAGAGCTTTTCGCAGGCCGCGAGCATTTCCTCCGTCGTTTCCACCCGGTAAATCTCGGCCCCCTCGGGATAATCCAAGTCGACGGGCCCCGTCACGATCACGGGGCGATCGCCACGGTTCAAAACCGCCCGGGCCAGTGCGAACCCCATGCGACCGCTGGAACCGTTGGACAGAAACCGTACGGGATCGATATATTCACGGGTCGGACCCGAGGTGATCAGGATACGTTGCATATCGGCTCTTCGGAAATAGAGAATTTGTGAATCCGCCTTTTCGGGTCGCGGCCGTTCGTCATTTCACCAGTCGCAGTCTTCCCCAGCCACCGCGTTCACCCGAAACGCGATTATCACCACTCCAGACGAATTGACGCTGACGGGTTGTTCCATCTTCACTGTCGTCCACGGCCAGATCGAAGAGCCATTCCATTCCCTCTTTCGGCTCCACATCGAGGATTGTGAACGGAATAGCCACCTCGAAATAATAGCCGCTGTCGTCCGGCTTCAAAACCAGGCGGCTACGGATTATCCCCGCCGCGTTCGGCTTCGCATTGCGAACGAAAGATCGATCTTCGCCCGACTTTACCGCAAGCAGGACTTGCCGGTCACTGAAAATCAGGTTGCCCGTCTTGTCGAGGTCTTCAACGCCCAGGAACAGCTCAATGCAGTCACCTTGCCAAAGGTTCGCGTTCTCCACATTGTTCCTGCCCGGCGTGGCTTCGACGACATCGATAAAAACGTACAAATGATCGTCGCCCCAGGCGATACGGAAGGCCGCGTTGAAACCGGCGCCGTCGGTTCCGAGCACCATCCGGTTTTCGCCGATCATCTCCGGCGGCAGGCCGGGCCAGTCATCGCGGTTACCGTCGATTTTGAGCGGCTTTTCCACCCAGGGAGCCGTGAGCGTCCGACGGGCCGAGCCTTTCGGCTGGAATCGAGGATCGTCGAATTTGAACGCGGCCCGTTTGCCGGCCAACACGCTTTGAATGTCAAGATTCGTTTTCACGACTTCCGTAACGAAATCCTTCCAGGGTCGATCCGTCACGGAAAAAACGCCCGTATTGGCCTTTTCGCCGGTATTCATTTCAAAGTACCGGCCGGCCCGGGCCTGGTCGAGAAGCGTAAACCATTCAGTACCGACGACATACCCCGTAGCCGCGGCCTGTTCGACGTAATTCCGGTACGCCAAACCGCGTTCTCGCTGCGTTTTCACGCCGCCGTGCCCGCCGGGCAAAGCTGACTCGGCCGTACAGGAATAATGCCATTCGCTCAGCAGCATCGGCTTTCCGCCGGACCAACGATGCAGGCGGTCCAGGAAATTCCTGTCGAAGGCCATGGTGTAATAATTCACGCTCACGACATCGCAATATTTCGCACAAATACGGACCAGCGATTCGTTGTTCGCCGTACCGGGTTGCCATCGGCTTCCCAGCAGTAAATGATTCTTGTCGTATTTCCGGAACGTTTCAGCTAGTAGTGAATAATACTTTTCGAGGTAATGTTCGACGAATTTCGCCATATCCTGCGCAGCGGACTTGGTCGTGACGGGAAGGCCGGGCTCGACAAGATCGCCGAAGGACCGGACGTTCATTTCCCAGGCGGCGTTGAATTTCTCGATCGCACCATATTGCTTTTCCAGGAAGGCGACAAGCTCCTTTTTCACGGCAAACGAACCGGGCAGCAAGGGCAAGGCGTTCGGCAATCCTTCGGCTCCCTGTTCGTTGGCGAGATAATAACCGATGATCAGCGGGTCTTCGGCGTGCGGGGCAATATTTTGTGCAAAGTTATCATCGATTTTCTTCGCCAGTTCGGGATCGAAGACGTCGAAGAACCCCCGGGCGCCGGGAATGTCGAAGCCGAGTCCCCAGAAACCGAAGGAACGCACATGGGGGAAATTTTTATCCGAGAACGCTTTCGGCGTTGCGGAAAAAGCTCCTGCCGAGGTGAATCCGAAGGCACGGACACGGTCGATCATCCGGGCGGTCCATTCTTCCCGGTCAAACGGCTTATCGTATTTTCTAACCACATTGGCCAGGTAAAACGACACGGCCCGGGAATTCCACCA
>JBEBTM010000056.1:0-13342 GCA_040393745.1 Thermogutta terrifontis
TGCCCGGCGCGGTGGCCCGAACGAGCACTTTCGGTTTGTGCAACGCGACCTTCCCCTGGGTATTCAAAGTGGCCCGCGAAGGAATCGACGCGGCCATGAAAAACTCGCCCGCCGTGGCATCGGCAGTGAATATGTACCGGGGTAAAATCGTCAACCGTGCCGTCGCGGAAACCTTCGGATTGGAATGTTGCGAGCTTTGAAGAGACAAAGCGAAAGACGGGGAAGGCGGTTCCCCAAGTTGCGCTGCGCTCCACTTGGGGCTCCTGGGCGGGAATTGCCCTAGTCGTCGTTTTCCGTTTCAAAATCAGCGGTTCCCCCTTGCTTTCGCAGTAAATCGCGGAAGCTTTGGAAGCTGGGCGAAACGTTGGCGTCGACGTCCATATACTGGCCGATGTTGTCGGCCCAGTGGCATTTTTCACGGCCGATCTGCGGATAGCCGATTTCCGTAAGCCGCTCGCTGCCGCCCCGGAAAATCGCGTCGGCAAGCCATTCCCAGGTGCCGCAGATCGAATCCTGTTCATAACTGTCCAGGACATATTGTTTCGCAAACGGATAGGCTCGGCGTACTGCGGCGAGGTCGCCGAGAATCCAGGCTTCTCCCTCTTCCACGGCCAAACGGACTTCGCCGCCGGGGGCCGGATCGCAGGCGTCGAACAGATCTTCGAGCTTCCGCCGGAAGTCGTCCGGGTCGTGGTAGTCCAGGTCGACCATGATCACGACGAATCCGTTTTCCCGCGGCAACGATTTTCCGTACGCTTTAAGTTGGATCGCGAGCGTTTGAAACAGGATCGTGTCCCAAGGCAGCGTCCGGGCCAGGTGACGCGGCATTTGGGCCATCACGCGGTGTTTGAGCTCCTGGATGTTGACGATCCGGTACCTGTGGGGCTTCCCTCGGGGCCCGAGAATCTGCGGGACCAGGTGCTCCAAAAGAATTTTGCCCGAAGCGTCTTCTACGAGGATTTCAAATTGCACGATATCGTATGCCGTCACGGATGAGAGTTTGCATGAGAATTCTCAATGTCCTCCGTCGCCGAGCCATTCCCTGAGGACTTCCCGGAGTCGTTCGGCGTTGATGGGTTTACTGCAATAGGCGTCCATGCCTGCGTTGAGGCATTGTTCCTGATCGTCCCTGGTGGCGTTGGCCGTGAGCGCGATGATCGGGATCCGGCCCCGATGCGCCGGTTTTTCCGGCTCGGCGCCCGCTTCCATCCCTCGAATGGCGCGTGTCGCCTGAAAACCGTCCATTTCGGGCATCTGGCAATCCATCAGGATCAGCGAAAACGGTTTCCGAACCACCGCTTCGCAGGCCAAGCGACCGTTGCCGGCGATTTCAAAACGATAACCCGCCTGTGAAAGTATTTCCGAAACAACAATTTGATTGACCTTGTTGTCCTCGGCGACCAGGATTGTCGGGGTTACATTGTCTCCGGCTTCTTTGTCATCTTCCGCACTCTCGGGAATTTCGCCCGAAAATCCGGCCAGGGCCTTTTCCAACGACTGGGATTCCTTCCATTGTTGCCGCCACTTGGCGCGACGGGCTTCATTTTGGATCGGTTTTCCGGTGTTACCCGTGAGAACGTCGAGAATGGCGTTGAACAGTTCGGAGCCGAAAAGCGGCTTGCCGACGAAACGGTCGACTTTTTCCGTGAGTTCGGCGGAATCCCGGATTTCCTCCGAGAGCGGCGTGAGTAGGATGATCGGCGTGGTTTGCAGGTTTTCGTCGCACTTGATCCGGTCGACCAACTCGGCCCCGTCGCCGTCCTGGAGTTTATGGTCGATCACGGCAATCCGGTAGGGATGGCCCCGATCGGCGGCGTCCTGCATGGCCGCGAGAGTTTCCTCCCGGCTCGTGAACGCGGAAACGTTCATTCCCCAGGCGGCAAGCTGGGACAGGAGTACGCCGCGCAAGACGTCATTCTCGTCGACGACCACGGCCAGTTGGTTGGCCAATTCGTGGTTTCCGTGACGAAAAACTCCCGTTGTTTCATTTTTACCGTAGCGCAAAGGTACGGTGAACCAGAAGGTGGAGCCGATACCCGCTTCGCTTTCGACGCCGATTCGACCGCCCATGAGCGTGACGAGCTCTTTGGAAATCGCAAGACCCAGGCCGGTACCGCCGTATTTTCGCGCCCAAGAGGAATCAAGCTGCGAAAACGAGCCGAAAAGATTCCGCCTTCGTTCCTCGGGGATGCCGATCCCTGAGTCCGTGACCTCAAAACGGACCAAGCCGCCGGACGGCGAATCCTGTGCATGGCATTCTTGCACGGAAATGGTCAACCGGACACCGCCGTGCTTGGTGAACTTCACGGCGTTGCCGAGCAGGTTGATCAGGACTTGCCGAATACGTCCTGAATCGCCGATCACGCGGCGCGGGACATCGGTCCGGAACAGGCAGCAAAGCTCCAGGTTGTTGTCCATGGCGCGGGCCGCGAGAACCCCCAGGGCCGATTCGGCCAACTCGGGTAAATCGAACTCGACGTGCTCGATTTCCAGCTTACCCGCCTCGATCTTGGAGAAATCGAGGATGTCGTTGATGAGCGACAGGAGATACCGGCCCGAAGCCCGGGCCAGTTCGGCGTATTCCCGCTGTTTGGGGGCCAGTTCGGTACCGAGCAGGAGGTCCGACATTCCGATCACGCCGTTGAGCGGCGTCCGGATTTCGTGGCTCATGTGGGCAAGGAATTTCGTCTTCGCGATCGAAGCCTGCTCGGCTTCGATGCGTCGGGTTTGCTCCGAAAGATCGTGTATACAGACGGCGACGAACTGTTTGCCTTCCCGTTCCAGAAGATCCGCAACGACCTGAACGAGGAGCGACGAATCGTCTTTCCGCCGAATCGTGGTTTCGAAGCGGATCGTCTTGGATTGCGCAATATTGCCGTAAAAGTCGTGCCAGCCGTGCGGGGACAATCCCGTATCGAAATTCCAGAAGGGCTCGCCCAGAGGCGTTTCGGGGGCGACGAAACCGAGTAGAGCCACGGCGGATTGGTTGGCGTATTCGACAAGACCCTCGGGAGAAATCCAGAGGACCGGCTCGGAAATATGGTCGATGACCATTCGCATGGTTCGCAGGGATTCCTCGAAACGAACTCTCGCGGTTTCGTCATTGAAGAGGACGCCGATCTGGTTTTCCCGGGCTTGGAAGACGATGGTTTCCTGGTAGGGGGCGTCGTGGAATAATGGCGCAAAAATATGATACACGCCGGAATGCCCCGCCGCCGCCGCGTCCAGGCAGGCTTGCCAGTTGTCGGCAAATTCGTGCGATAAAACTTGGACATGGTCGACGTGCTCGAAGAGCGAGTGTCCGAGCACGGCTTCTTTCGTGGTCCCGATGGTTTGCAGGAGCGTCGGATTGGCGTCGGCGATCCGGTAATCGACGGGTTTGCCGTTTTCGTCCCGCGAAACGTCGAGCAGGAGCATGCCGCTTGAGAGCGAGGTGAATAAGAGGCGGTATTTTTCCTCGCTTTCACGGATGCGTTCGGCGGCCCGGCGTTGTTCGGTGACATCCTGGCAACGCCAGATGTTCGAGAGTCGCTCGGTATCGACTTCCCGGACGGAACAGGCTTTAAAGCGGAACATCCTGCCATCGAGTGTTTCGATGATCCAGTCGGGAAGCTCGTCGCCTTCGCAGAAACGGTCGACCATGGCGACGACGTCGTCGGGATGAACGGCGTTTTTCGAGAGCAGTTCATGGACCACCGGGCGATCGGGCGAGTTTTCGTCGATATCGACGCCGGCCTTTCGAGCCCAGAGTTCAAGGAGCGTGAGCGCTTGCGTGTTGGCGTGGCTAATCTCTCCGAGCTTGTTGTAAGCGACGATGGCGTCATCGGAAGTTTCCAGGATGGCGCGGAGCAGGGATTCCCGCTGTCGAATCTGGTGTTCCGACCGGATGGTCGCCGTGGCGTCTCGTACGAAAATACCGACCTGGCGGGGCCGGGGCGAGAAGACGTGAAGCTGCTGGTAGGTTCCGTCGGACGTGTCATAGGTCAGGTAGATGTCGGGCTGACCCCGGAGGGTGCGGCGTATGACCTCGAAAGACCAGTCGGGACCCAGATCGTGCGAAATCAAGGCGGGTTCGCCCTGGAAAAGTTCCTTCCAGGAGGCCCCGACGATGTTCCGATGCGTCAGGCGGGCGAGTCGGGCCATGGCGGGGTTGATGTCGGCAATGCAGCTATCGCGGACCGTTCCGTCATCGTCGGTTTGCACGTCGAGCAGGATGAATCCGTCGGGCATCGAATCGAAAAGGGTGCGGTACTGTTCCTCGCTTTTGCGGATGGCCGCGGCGGCGAGGTATTCCTCGGTGGCGTCGTGGAAGGTCCAGATTTCCGTGTACCCGGCCTCGCCGAACCCGGTCTGAACGCGGGTTCCGTGCCATTGGTAGATTTTTCCGTTGCGTAAATTCAAGGTGCCTTCCCGGGTTTCGCCCCGAAGTCGGACTCCGTCGACGGCCCGGAGGATGTCCTCGGGATCGACCGCGATTTCCCGAAAGGCCGCCGCAACGTTTTCATCCTTCTCCGTCTGGAACAGCGTGACGTTGCCGTTGAACATTTCAAGCAAACGGCGGTTGAGATGCGTGGTTTCACGGGTCTGCGATGTGGCAAAAATGCCGTCCCGGGAGGCGTCAAGAATGGCGTCGAGGAAGGTTTCCCGCTGTTGCAGCACGATTTGTCGCTGGTGTTGCTCGGTGATGTTGCGGATGTACTCAATCACGCGATCGATCTTGCCCGTCCGGGGATCGATGAGCGGGTAGCTTGTCAGTTCGAACCACTGCCCGATGTCGGCGTTGAAATAGGTATGCCGGTGGGCCTGGCCGTCTTCGAACGTTTTCTTGCAGGGGCAAAATTCACAGGGAGCGGCGTTTCCCATGACGGAATCGTAACAGGTCCGCAGACCGGGCTCGATGGCCGTGAGATCCTTGCGGATTCCCTGGTTGGCACGGAGGACGTTCAAGTCGCGGTCCAGGATGAGCAAGCCGTCGGGGAGGCTGTTGAAGATATTGTCCAATAATTGTTCCTGCTCCTCGATTTGCCGTTTGGCCAGCTCTTCTTCGGTTCGATCCTCGACGTACACGGCCACGCGGACCGGCTCGGTATCGGCCAGGGGGAGCGCTTGGGCTTTTGTGAACCGGTCCCGATGCCAGTGGGAAACTTCGCCCGGCGTACCGTTCAAGGCAAGGTGGAGAATGTCGGACAAATCGGGTCGGTCACGGCAGAAATCGAAGGCGTTTTGGCCGATGATTTCCATCGCCGGCCGACTGAGTCTGCCTTTTCCGGAGCCGCAAATGTGCAGGATGGTCCCGTCTTCGCCAAGCAGATACAGCGTTTGATTCGGTCGGGCCAAGAGACTTTCCAGGCACTGAAAGGCAATCTGCGGCGTGATGAGGAACGAGTTTGACATGAAAGAGGATCAAAATGACGAGATCGATACAACGAACCGGGGACGGTGTCCCGGGATGAGGGGTATGGAGTACCGGCAAAGTTTTTAATGGCCGGGTTTCGCGACCACGGCGATTCCCAACTCCTGGAGTTGTTTTTCGGCGACCGTACCGGGGGCTCCCGTCATCAGGTCGCTTGCTTTGGCTGTCTTCGGGAAGGCGATACAGTCCCGGATGTTGTCCAAGCCGCCGAAGAGCATGACCAGCCGGTCGAGTCCCAAGGCGATTCCACCGTGCGGCGGGGCCCCGTACTGCAGGGCGTCCAAAAGGAAACCGAATTGTTCCTTCGCCGTTTCCTGAGACAAGCCGAGCAGGTCGAAGACCTTCGACTGGACCTCGGAATCATGAATCCGGATCGTGCCGCCACCGACTTCGAAGCCGTTCAGGACAAGGTCGTATGCCTGGGCTCGAATCGATTCGATGTCCTCGTTGGTTCCGTTGAGCTTCGGTAAATCTGCGGTGAGGGGGGCCGTGAACGGATGATGCATGGCGACCCAGCGGGTTTCCTCTTCGTCCCAGGCGAACATGGGGAAGTGCATGATCCAGCAAAAGTTCATCTCCTTCGGGTCGATCAAGTTCAATTCCGCCGCGAGTCGCCGTCGAAGACCGTTGAGAACCTTGCAGGTCGTTTCGAATTTGTCCGCCGAAAAGAGCAAAAAGTCGCCCGGCTCGGCTCCGAGGCGTTCGGCCATTCGGGCAAGTTGCTCATCGGTGAAATTCTTTGCAATCGGCCCGGCCAATTTGCCGTCGGGGTCCACCTTGAGCCAGGCAACGCCTTTGGCCCCGAACTGTTCGATGACCCAAGTGTTCAGGCCGTCGATATCCTTACGAGAATATTTTTCGGCGGCGCCTCGGGCATTGATGGCCCGAATCCGACCGCCGGAATCGGCCACGCCCCGGAAAACACGAAATTCGACTTCCTTCGCAATATCCGTCAAATCGACCAATTCCATGCCGAAACGCAGGTCCGGCGCATCATGTCCGAAACGCTCCATGGCTTCATCGTAGGACATCCGGGGAATCGGCAACGGAATGTCCCGCCCCAGGACGTCTTTCATCAAACGTACCACGAGCCCACTGATCATTTCAAGAATGTCCTCCAGTTCGACAAACGCCATTTCAAGGTCCATCTGCGTGAACTCCGGCTGGCGATCGGCCCGAAGGTCTTCGTCCCGGAAACAGCGGGCAATCTGGATATACCGATCATAACCGGCAATCATCAGGATTTGCTTATAAAGCTGGGGCGACTGCGGCAAGGCATAGAAACTCCCTTGGGCGATGCGACTCGGGACAAGATAATCCCGGGCCCCTTCCGGCGTACTTTTACCGAGCATGGGTGTTTCAACTTCCACGAAGCCGTGTTCGTCGAAGTAATCGCGGATCACCTTCGTGACACGGTGCCGAAGCACGAGCGTCTTTTGCATGGCCGGCCGCCGCAGGTCGAGATAGCGGTGTTTCAGTCGCATTTCCTCCGAGGGAACTTCCGGCGCGGACGGTTGGAAGGGCACGATCCGGGTCCGATTGACGACCGTGATCGCGGAGGCGGCAACTTCGATTTCACCGGTGGCGAGCTTCGCATTGACGATCCCCTCGGGTCGGGCTCGAACTTCACCGCGAATCCGGACGACATCTTCCGGATGCAAGGAGCGGACCGTTTCCAGTGTTGCTTCGCCAAGCGACTGTGAGAAAACGACTTGCGTGATGCCATAGCGGTCCCGGAGATTGATGAAAAGGATGCCGCCCTGGTCCCGGACAGAATCGACCCAGCCGGCCAGGGTCACGTCGAGTCCGAGATCGTTTTTACCGAGTTCACCACAGGTTTTTGTCCGTAACAAGTTGAATACTCCTTGCTTGGGTTTGAGAGATCGAAACACTTTGACGCCGTCCATTTTAGGGATTTGAAGGGACGTGTCAATGCGCGGAAATACCGCGTGCGCCGGGTGACTCCGGAACGACTTCGGGAGCACCGTCCTCGGCTCGTTTTGGGTCGAAAAAGATTTTCTCCAAAAAACCGCTGTCGCCCTCTTCCCTAGCGGAAAAACGTCTTTAGAATGAGGGCAAATTACGCGTTTTTGGAAAGAGATCCCACTATCTGATCCGCAGCCGCGCTTTGCGGCGAAAACGTGGGCGATTGGACGCTTTCCTCCTTCATACCATTTGATTTCGTTTTGAACTTGATAATGACCGTTGCAACTCATCCCTCGGACATCCGGCATCGCCGGCGGTCGGACATCGTCCCGGAAACGCGGGATTTCTTCCTCGACGACTTCGACGAAGAATTTGAAGACGAGGACTTCGATGACGATTTCGACGACGACTTCGAGGATCTTTCCGATGAGGAGTTCGACGACATCGGTGAAATCGACGAGAGCGATTTCGACGATATCGCTATTCCCGACGAAGAATTCGAGCAGAACGTCGACGATGTCGATGGAGATCCGTTCGACGATTTCGATACGCTCGATTCCGACGAAAACACGTTTGACGACGATTCGGATCCGCCAAGCGATAAATGATTTTGAGCGGAAAAACAACCCATGAAACCGATTTCCTGCCTGTTTTTCGTTTTTTGTCTTGTTTTTCTGGGTTTCCTGGTTCGGGAAGGAAGCGGTGACAAGGCGGTGAACGATCCGGCGGGATCTCCTTCTCAAATCGCTTCGCCGGAGTACGCCGACCGACAAAGTTGCGTGGAATGCCATGAGGAAATCTGTCGGCACTGGCAACCGAGCGATCATGCTCGCGCGATGGCCCACGCTTCGCCGGAAACCGTTCGGGGCGATTTCGGCGACGTGGAATTCCTGCATGTCGGTTTCGACGATTTGCTCCGCCTCACCGAACGGGAAATCGTAACGTTCTTAGCCGCATTGGACGCCAAGCCTGTGCCCGTGGACCCTTGGCGGAATTATTTGTCCGAAAATTCTCCGGAAACCGAATCCGCCCCGCGTTACAACGTGCCGGGGCGGAAAATCAAGGTTCCGTCCACCTCGGTCAGATTCGACGACCTGGCCCTGGCCGTCTTCGATACCAAGGAAGGCGTGGCGGAAAAACTCCGGTCGGCCATGACCGACGACCAGCGGAGCCGCTTCGACGCCCGACGGAATTACCGGGAAAAGCTGCGCATGAACCGGCCCGGCGACATCGCGGCGGCGCAGGACCGCATCGTCCGGACCCTGCGAAATCTGATCGAAGAGGGGAAAATCGAAACGAAAATCGGTGTCCGTTTCAAAATGTACCGCGAGGCCGACCGCTTCATGATCGACACCGACCTGGGTCCGAAGGAAATCCTGTTCACGCTCGGCGTGCGGCCCTTGCAGCAATATCTCGTCGCCCATGAGGGCGGTCGGCTTCAATGTTTGCCGGTCGCCTGGGATACCGTCGAGAGTCGGTGGTTTCACCTTTATCCGAAAGAGCAGATTCCGCCGGGCGATGAACTGCACTGGACGGCCCCGCTGCAAAACTGGAACCGGATGTGCGCCGATTGCCACACGACGAATTTGTACAAAAATTTCGAGCCGAAAACAAAACGCTATCGAACCACGTTCACCGAGGACAACGTCGGTTGCCAGGCCTGTCACGGTCCCTGCGGCGAGCACGTCCGTGTGGGCCGGGAGCGCGGGTTCACCGAAAAATGGGACGCCCAAACCGACAAACATGTTACGCTTCTTGCCGGACGCGACGACCGGGAGATCGTTCAAAGCTGCGTCTTCTGCCATGCCCGGAGGCGACTGTACCACGAGGGGCCCAAGTTGCCCGAAACGCCGGCCTTGGATTGGTTCGTCCCGGAAAGCGTCGATGCCGAGATTTATTATCCCGACGGCCAACTGCTCGAAGAAGCCTTTGAATACGGATCCTTCCTGCAATCGAAAATGTCCGATAAAGGCGTCGGTTGCGTAAACTGCCACGAACCGCATACGTTGGAACTCCGTTATCAAGGCAACCGGCTCTGCACGCAGTGTCATTCGCCGTCGATTTATGATACCGCAAAGCATCATTTTCACGGCGAATCCACGGCCCCGGGCGGCCATTTGCCGGGAACGCAATGCGTTGAATGTCATTTCCCGCAGTCGACTTACATGGTCGTCGATCCCCGGCGGGATCACAGCATTCGCAAGCCGAGTCCCGCACTGACGATCCTGGCCGGAACGCCCAATGCCTGCTCGATTTGCCATCAAGACCACGAAAAGGGTGAAACGTTGGAATGGGCTCGCGATTGGGTCGACCGTTGGTATGCCGAAAAACGCAAAGCCACGGTGGGGTACAGCGATCTTTGGCCCACGGAAGATCATTACGCCCTGGCTCTCGCGGCAGGCCGGCGCGGCGATCCCGACACGGAAGGTAAACTGCTCAAAGTCATCCGGGACCGGGCCAACAAGGAATTTCGTCCGGCCATTCGGGCCAGTGCTCTCGCGCTCCTGGGCCGCTTCCCGCCGTCCGAACCGATTTTGGAAGCCTGCGTTTTCGGGCTCAAAGACGCCGACCCGCTGGTTCGATTGGCTGCGATCCAGACCATGGGACAGCAATCCGACGAAGCCAGACTCGAACATCTTCCGCCGTTGCTGAACGATCCTTACCGGCCCCTTCGTGCGGAGGCGGCCCGGGTTTTGGCCCGGGTTTCCAGCCGTCTTCCCAAGGGCGAAATGACCGAAGCATTCCAAAAAGCCCGACAGGAATTCATCGACGCCCAGCGGGTCGACTCCGATCAGGCCGCCTCATATCTGAACCTGGCCGTTTTGGAGCACGATTTGGCTCAAGGAAAAATCGCGGAAATCCAGCGCTGGTTCGCCGGTGTGACCCAAAATCTCCCGCCGGACGATCCCGCTTGGGCTGAAACCCGACAGCGGGCCTTGGAACTGACCCGGCGGCTGACCGATTCGCCACTGAGGCTCTACCGGGAATCATTGGATATGGATGCCGATTTTTTGCCGTCGCAGATCAATCTGGCCATGTTGCATTACGAGCGGGGCGAAACGGCCGAGGCGGAACAAGCATTCAGAGAAGCGCGACGTATCGACCCGGACAATCCGAACACGACCTATTCGCTGGGCCTGCTTTATGCGGAAACGGACCGCTTGCCCGATGCCGTGCCTCTGCTCCGGCAAGCGGCAGACGGTTTCGATAAGCTGCTCACGGACATTCCGAAAGACCAATTCGATGCCCGCCGTGCGGTCGCCTGCCGGGTCCGATACAATCTGGGGCTATTGTTTCTGCAACTCAAGCGGCCCGACGAAGCCGAATCGGAACTGGCGGAAATTGTTCGCCGGGAACCGGAGAACATCGAATTCCTGTACGCTTTGGCCGTGCTTTACATCCGGAAAGGCGAGAAGCCGAAAGCGGTGGACACCCTGGATCGACTCATCAAGCAGGACCCGGGAAACCCTCAGTGGCCGCAAATGAAAGCGGAGTTGCGATAGGAATCAGGAGAAACCCGCGGTTCTCTTCGGGGATTCTGTTTCCCTTCTCATTTGGCGACCACGTTTACGTAAAGATCGAAGGGGTCGCTTTGGGTCCACTTCGGCGGATACAGTTCAAAACAGGGACCCATCATATTGATGTCGCATTCGGTCTGCTGCGGTGCCCAGGTACCGTAAACGGCACTGTACGTCATGAGAATCTCCGCACTGTTGGGTACGCAACACCGGGCATACTGCCCCGCCGGGAGAAGGTAAACCTCCATGCCCTCGGGCGGCTCAAAATCCTCGGGCACCGCCACGGCCGTCCAGAAATCGAACGAGGCACGGTTGTCGATCATCTGAAAAAGACCGTAAGATGGGTTATTGCTCCCGCCAGGGAAACGCCGCATCTGCGATTGGAACTTCTCCCACAGCAACGGACAATCAACCCGTGAACGGGGGATCGTTGTCCGAACATGAAAGCCGACCAGTCGCTTGACCGGATACTCCACAACACAAATGTCGAAAGATTCTCGTGGTTCCATCATTCAAAAGGGCAAACGGAGGCATTGCGAGGCGGCGTCAGAAACCGCACTTCACAATGTCCCGAATTTGTTACTCTGAACTGGAATTGTACGCCGAATCACTCCTTCGGGTCAAGGGTTTCCTCGACCTTGTCAATGGCGTCTGAACCGGCTTCTTTGACCGCTTCCACGGCTTTTCCGCCGACTTCAACCGTTTTGTCGTAGGCTTCCTTGGCCTTTTCACCAACGTACTCGGCCGCTTCTTCCGTTTTTTCAACGGCGGCATGTCCCACCGCGGCAGCGGCTTCGCCGGTTTCCTTCACGGCCTCTTTCACTTCCTGAGAAACCGGCTTCTCCGGTGTTGCGGCCGGTTTCACGGGTTCGGTCGCCTGCCCCCCCGGCTTGGAAGGAGCGGGAGATTCGGAAGGGCAACCGGTCAATACGAACAGTGCCGATGCAAAAAATAGCGGAAAAATCGTCTTTTTCATGGTTTGGCTCCTTAAGGTAGAAACTTGGTTGATGAAAAAATGTCACGGTTCGTCATCGCTGAATCATCTTCAAAACCTCGTTATGCAGCGCCCCGTTCGTGGCGACGCCTTCTTGACCCAAAGTGGTTGGTTTGCCTTTCCAATCGGTGAACCGACCGCCGGCTTCTTCCAGAATCACCATGAGCGGTCCGGCATCCCAGTCGGACATGACCGGGTCGACCATGACTTCGGCCCGACCTGTTGCGACCAAAGCATAACCGTAGGCGTCGCCCCAGGTCCGGGTCAACCGACATGTCTTTTCCAAGGCTTTATAGGCTTCCCCGCGACCGTTCCGCTCGAAGGTGAGTACTTCGCTCGTCAGAAAAAGGGCGTCGGAAATCTTTCGGCATGTCGAAACTTCAGCCCTGACCGGCCCCCCGCTACGTGGTGTTTCGTGCCAAGCGCCCAAATCACGACCGGCCCAGACCATCTCGCCCAGCGGTGGCAAACCGATCACGCCCGCCACGCTTTTGCCGCTCTTTTCGATGCCGATGAGGGTCGAATATAACGGCACTCCATGGATGAACGATTTCGTACCGTCAATCGGATCGAGAATCCAGCGGTAATGGCTCGTTCCTTCTTTGGCGGGGAATTCCTCACCGAGAATGGAATCGTGCGGAAAATATTGTTCGATCCGCTCCCGGAGCAGGCGTTCCGCTTCCCGATCGGCCACGGTCACGGGCGTGTCGTCGCTTTTCGTTTCAACATCGACCCGATCGAGATCGTAAAAATACCGAAGCGTTAAATCGCCCGCTTCTTTGGCGATGGCCCGCGCAAGTTCAAGGCGTTTTTCCATGATAATCCTATTCCGGGTATCTTTGGACCCCCGGTTAGCAAGGTGCTATTATTGATTGTAGACAACGATTTTCCGAATTTCCAGTACGGCCTCGGCGACGTCGCTGTTCAGACCCAGCGATATGAAATCGACTTGGTCGAGATCCAAACGACCGTTCGGGTCCGCCGCCGTAGCGCCGACATGTTGGAATTTATGGAACGGCAACTTGACGACATGCCATTCACCGTCGCTCGGGAAGGCGGGCTGGACAATGTAACCGGAACCGCCGCGTTCGAAAAGAAAGAGCCCCGGGCGGGCCTTGCCGATGCAGCGAGCCCAAACGATCAAGCCTGAACTACCGGCCAAATGGGCGTCCTTGGGCAGTTCAAATCGCGGATACACCCAACGATCGCCTTCATCGAATTTGGTTTCGAGCCGCCAAAGGGCGTCTCCTTCGACGGGGGCCGTCATGGTCGGCATGCAAATTTTCGGCGCGTTTTTGTGCCAGCGGGACAGTTCGGCGACGGGAAGTTCGGTGAAATGCTTGGTCGTGGAAAGAGCCCCGTCCCAAGTGGCCGAACCGCGAAGATAGACGACCAGCGGATTTTGCGGTTGCGTCTGGTGCGCGATTTTGACGTGTTTTTCGTCGGCGTCCGTGTTCCAGACTTTGAATTTCCGGACATCTCCCGTTCGCA
>JBEBTM010000057.1:0-13219 GCA_040393745.1 Thermogutta terrifontis
ACGGGCCGGGCCGACGATTCCGGTATTTCTTTATGAACCCCCTGACAACGAAAGGGCGAAACGATGAAACACGAAAGTATCAAAGAGCGGTGCATGTATCAGGTCTCGGTGGGCGGCGACAAAAAAGCCATTGTCAAAGTCGTCCGGTACAATCCTGATACGGATTCCTGGACATGCCAAACGGAATCCGGCAAGGAAATGAAGATCAAAGACCCGAAACGCTTTCTCAAAGAGTTGAAAGACAAAGATGCGGCTCCGGCTGAAACGCCGAAGAAAAAGGGTCCGGCTCCGAAGGAAAAGGCGCCCAAGGAAAAATCGACGGCAGCACCGAAGCCGGAACCGAAGGTTTCGAAGGAGGAGGCCGAACGACTGCTCGATAACGTGCGAAAGACGGCACGGCTGCTCAAAGTCGCCAAGGAAGCGATGGAAAACGGCATTACCATCGATCCGAAGGAACTTCAACGGGTGAAGCGGGAAGCGGAGGACGCCAGGGACGCCGCCGCCGAAGCGGGAGTCGGCCTCAAGAGCGGCGGTCGATCCAACGGCCAGATGAGTGGATTGGACGCTTGCCATCAAGTCTTGAAAGATGAAGGCAAGGCCAGGCGGGCGCGTGAATTGTACGACCTGGCCACCGAACGCGGCTACTGCGATCTGCCCGGTAAAACACCGTGGGCGACCATCGCGGCGGCGCTCACGACCGATATCATCAAAAAAGCCGACCAATCGAGATTCGTCAAGCCCGCACCGGGACTGTTCGATATCAACCCGAAATTCAAGAGGGAGAACTGAACCATGAACGATTTGAAATGGAATGTCGTCGACGAATCGCATGAAAGGCCCGGTTATATTTGCCTCGCCATTCGTGAGGAAGAGTCAGGGAGATTAGTAGCCGATCTTGCCGATTACCCGGACGATGTGCCGGGGTTCGTCGACCGGGTCAAGGAGAAAGCGAACCTGATCGCCCATGCGAAGGATTTGCGTCACATGCTCGAACGCACACTCTATGCCTACGGGACGAAGGACGAGCCGAAGTATGCGGACGGTAAACTGTTCCGCGAAACGAGGAAGGCGGCTTATGCCCTGCTCGACAAATTGCCGAAGTTCTGATTCCTCTTGCGTCTTGCCTTGCGGCCCCGCTTGTCGGGGCCTTTCTCGTTGCCCTTATAAGCCCCGGTGGGGCTTTCTCAGGCTTGCTTTCCTTTCTTATAGGTCAAAGGCCCTTTTCCTCTTGCCTTGCCTTAAAAGGGCGGTTTTATCGATTCACCTTTTGCCCGACCCTTCCATGAATGAAGATCAAGATATTTTTGTGCCGCATTACCTGACCGCCGAACAATGCGCGACGCGCTTCGCCATCTCGCTGCGCCATTTCAAGGCCCTCGTCGCGTCCGGCGAAATGCCCGCCCCGGTCAAGTTCGGCAAGAGTTCCCGCTGGTCCATCAAGACGCTGGAGGAATTCGAAACGGAAAAGATGCTGCACTCCTCCAAACCTTCATCGAGACGGAAATGCGGCAGGAAAGTGCGTCAAAAATAACCGCGACGTTTTTTTCGTTCACCGCTTGACTTTTTGGCCGGACAGAGCGAAAGTCTCACGGGGCTTGCAAGGGGCAAGCCTTGAAAAAGTACCTTTTTATTTTGGAGACGAAAAATGGCAAAGGTTTATTTGAAGAATTGCTATCGCCCCGTTCCGACCGGAGCAAGGGTGGTCAAGGCATCCGATGGCAAGCGGTATGCGACATGGTACAAGGATAAGGTCGAATGTACCGCCGAACATGTTGAAACGAAAAGCGGTCCCCGGATTATCCAGCCGTCGAACGTCTATGTCGCCCGCTACGCCGACGCGCAGGGCCGGATGCGGGAGCGGTCGACCGGCTGCAAGGACAAGCGTTCGGCGGAGCATGTCCTGAACAAATGGCTGCAGGAGATCGACAAGGCGAAGGCCGGGATCATCACACCGCAGGAGATCGCCCACAGCAAGAAGCTGAGCGCCCCGATTGACGATCAAATCGACGATTACACCGCCTTCCTGAAAACGAAAGCCGGGGACGAGTACATCAATGCCGTCAAGGGCCGGGTCCGGCGTGTCTGCGAGGACTGCAAATTCAAACGAATCGCCGATTTCAATGCGAAGCCGTTCATCCAATGGCTCAATGCCAGAGCGGATGAAGGCATGGGCGCGGCGGCAAGGAACAATTACCGCGAGTCGATGGTGGCGATGGCGAATTGGGCCGTCGACGAGTTGGGGCTGCAAGGTAATCCGTTCGCCCGGATTCCCAAGGCGAACGAAAAAGCCGATCCACGGCACGAACGCCGCGCCTTGACGCCGGAAGAAATGGAAAAGCTGCTCAAGGCGGCGGAGGAGCGACCGCTCCACGACCGGCTCAAGATCACGCGAGGCACGTTGATCGGCCAGTATTCCACGAACGTGAGCGAGGAAGCGATTGCCGAGGCCAAGCGAACCGGCAAGGAACGCCGTTTGATCTATGCCTTTCTTCTCTATACCGGCCTTAGAAAAAAAGAACTGGCCTCGATCACGATCAAACAGCTTTTTCTGGACGAAAAAATTCCCTTTCTGCTCCTGAAAGCCAGGGATGCCAAAACCAAGAAGAGCGACAGTGAGGTTCCCATTTGTAACGCCCTGCTGAAGCCGCTCCGGGATTGGCTCGATTTCAGGGCCTCCGAAGGGACGCTCAAACCCGCCGCAAAACTGTTCAACGTGCCGAAAGCGCTGGATAAAATCCTGAACCGCGACATTGAATACGCAGGAATCGAGAAGAAGGACCGCCGCGACCGGGTGATCGACGTCCATGCGATCCGACACACCCATGCCACGCTGCTCAAGGAATTCGGGGTCGATGCCCACGTTGCCAAGGAATCCATGCGTCATTCCAATATCGCCCTGACCATGAACGTCTATACGCACTCCGAACTGCCTGCCGTCGCCAAGGGTGTCAACAAACTTCCCGACTTACTCGGTGGTGAGAAAAAGGCCCGGCGTCCACGTTCCGCGAAGAAAAACTGACATTACAAAGCGAAACACTCACTTCAACCAATTTAAGGAGAAATCTAATGATTGCGCAAGCGAAATTTCATCACCGTCGTAAACCGACCTTCACCCGCTCCATGACACACGAAGAAATCGTCACACTACTGAGGCACGTCCGCTCTCAATCGGAAGAACGGTATTTGATCTACGCCAGCTTATTCTATACGGGCCTGCGAACCGGGGAACTGGCGGCGGTCAAAGCGGAGGGCATGGAGTGTTTACACGAAGTCCCCCACATCCATCTTCCTTCTGCAGCAACGAAGCACCTGAAAGAAAAGCGTCTTCCGATTGCCTTGCCGCTCCTGGACCCCTTGATGCTATGGTGTGCGGAACAGGGCCTGCAGTACGGCAGTCCCCTGTTCGAAATCCCCTGCCACCTTCCGAGGCTGTTGAGGCGCGATCTTCAAGGGGCCGGTATTCCCATCGTTGATGAAAACGAAACGATTCTCGACATGAGAACCTTCCGGGCTACACACGCCAGCCTCCTGCAAGGGGCCGGAGCCGATATTCTGGATGTTTTTCTTTGGATGGACATTCCCTTCGAAGACAACATCGGACAAGGAAACAAATTCGAGCAACACGCCGAGACCTTGAACCGCTTTCCCGATTTTCTTAAACCCACGGAACTACCCCAACAATAAGGAACCATCATCATGCACGATAACAATGAAACCAATGACGACCTGTTTGCCGAATCGAATCTCATTTATAGCTATACTCGCGCGGACATGGTCCGGGACGGTAGTTTGATCGAAGTTTCCAAAGAGTTAACCGAAGGAATGGGATTCATACTTCCGCTCGGCATCCTTTCGGAAGTGTGGGACGAATGTGTTGCCTGGACCGAAGAAGATACCAAACGCCAGGTCTATCAGGAGGAAGCGGCCCGACTCAACGATTTACTTTATATGTTTTGGAAAGCAGCATCCGAAGCGATTGCTTCCACGATGTTTTTCGAAATCGCCTGTATTCCGAGAGACGGAAAATCGCGGGAAGTAAAGGACATCAAGCTGAAAGGGGTGATCGGTCCCGGCGACGACGTGAGGCCGGTTCTCACCGTCATGTTTCCCGAGCAAGATTAAGCCCCGCATGTCGGGGCTTTTTTCATTGATACTCATGTGCATCGGTCGTCCCCGGACGGCTGGTGCTTTCAACACAACGCAACAAGGAAAGGTTTGAACCATGAAAATAATCAGGATCATTCACACCCACGACTGGAACGACAATTGTCGTCATTACTATAAGTCCATTAAAGGAACCGTTTACTGCCGTTATTTCAACAAGCCGACGTTTTACACTTGCACGGAGATCGGCGAACCGTGCGATCCGGTCGACCCGGACAGGTTCGAAATCGTCGAAGCCTTTTATATTCTGGAAGATTTACTCGAACTCGCCATTCGGGCGCACAACTGGACGTCACAGGTTCCCGAAAAACGAGGCGAAGCGATGATCAAGGAACACTCCGCTGAACTGGAATCCGATCTCGAATTCGTCCGACAGCACGGCGGCGACGAAAAACGCTATACCGAAAATTATCGTAAATACTTCTCCGCTTGGCTTCACGCGCATAGTCGGTGTTTTTCGGTGCTTGTGACCGGTGCGGCGAATTTTCCGACGCGGAAACACCAGAAAGCGAACGATTCCGAACATAAACGATCCGAGGAATTCCGGCAATGGCGGGAGAAAGCACGGAAGGCCATCGTTCGTGACTTCAACCGGGCGAACACGACACCGTCTTCGGAAATCGAACGTGTGCGGCGGCAGATCGCGGATGCCGAAGCCGAGCAGCAGCGGATGAAGATGGCGAATAAAATCATCCGCAAGTACAAGTCGAACCCGTTGGATGCCGTCGCCGAACTGATTGAAAAAGTCGGCATCCCGGAAAAGCATGCAAGGGCGGTCGCCTCGCCCGATTGCATCGGCGACGTCGGTTATGCCCGCTATCGGCTTCAAAACAACAATGCCAATATTCGCCGGATGAAAGAGCGGCTGGTTGAACTGGAAAAGAAGGAAGCGGCAAGCGGTAATGAAACCGTGACGCTGGAATTCACCGGGGGCGATCTTCATTTGAACTTCGAGCAGGATCGGTTGCAGATCGAATTCCCCGGCAAACCTGATTCGAAAACGATCACGCTGCTCAAAAAGAACGGCTTTCGCTGGTCGCCGTCGAATCGGGCCTGGCAGCGTCAACTGACGTCGAATGCCCTTATCGCCGCGACGAACGTCACCGATGTGGATGCGAAGACGCTCTTTGCGAAATTCCGGGAAGCCGGGAACTGATCCACAACTGCCCGGCATGGGTCGCCTGCCGGGTTTTTTCGTGGCTTGCCTTATGTCATTAGGAGAAAGAGATGAAACGGGAAGAGATTACCAGCAGGATTCTGAAGGCGATTGAAGGCGGGACGCTCCCTTGGCGACGGCCTTGGGCGAGACTGGCTCACCGGAACCATTTTTCGGGCAAAAAGTATCAGGGGATCAACCAGATTCTTTTGAGCCTCGATCTTGACGCCTCGCCCCATTGGGGAACCTTCATGCAGTGGAAGGGAGCCGGGGCCTCCGTTCGCAAGGGCGAAACGGCCACGCCGGTCGTGTTCTTTTCCTTACTGGACTACGAGGACGACGACGGCAACAAGCGGTCCCGCCCTTTTATGCGCCACTATAGCGTCTTTCACGCCGGGCAGGTCGACGACCCGGACGGGAAATTCAAGTGTATTCTCGAAGAAAAGATCGAAACGGATTACGAAACGGCCAACCGCATTTTCGAGATGAGCGGAGCCGACATTCGCATCGGCGGCAATCGGGCCTTTTACATTCCGGGCGAAAATTATCTCCGGCTCCCGCATTCCGGCCAATTCGAAAACGAGGAGGAGCGACTGGCAACGGGCTTTCACGAACTCGGTCATTGGGGCGACCGGAACATCTTGGGAAAGGAACTGTCGACCGACAAAAAGAGTCCCGACTATGCCTATGGCGAACTGGTCGCGGAACTAACCGCCTGCTTTCTTTGCCAATCCTGTGGTGTGCCGAACGACTTTGAGAACCATGAAAGCTATATCGCCTCCTGGATTCGGGCCATGAAGAACGATACCGGCTACATCTGGCGAGCAAGCAAGGACGCCTCCCGGATCGCCGACCGGCTGTTGGATAAAGCGGGAATCAAGGAGGAAGCGGAAGTCGCTACGATTTGAAACCGCTTACGCTTTCCCCTTGGGGCCGCCCAACTCCAAGGGGCCGGTTTTCTTGTATCACCTACTTTTCAAGGATCACGCACCACCATCCTGCCACGTCGACGATTGCAGGGCAAGGCGTCGACGTGGCGTTTTTGACCCTTCTGCGCCCCGCTTAATTCTTCTTTCCGTATTCTAGCATGAATTGTCATGGATGTGTTGAGAACCGTAAAAAAGGGGAGTAACTCCACCCCCGGTTTCAGTGATTCTTTGTCGAAAAGCGATAACTTGTGTAAATTACATCGGTGGTATAGGAAGAATGCTCTCAAAAAGTGGAGGAGTTACTCCCCCGGAAATGGAAAAGGACGGCAACATCGATACGACGTGCCGTCCTACTTCACCGCCGACCACGTTTTCCTACATCATCGGGAACGGCTTTCGCCGGGCCTTTTCCCGTTCCCGGAACTCCGGCGGGATCGGCTGGCCCGGCTTCCACGCATCACGCCATTTCGAATAGGCTTCTTCGTCGACCGGCTTCGGGGCCATGCCCCGCTTTTTCAAGTACTCTTTGACATAATCGGGGATGTTCGTTTTCAGTTCCGAAAGCCGCTTTTCCTGATCCTTATCCAGCATCGTGACGAGACTCGCTCGAATTCGGGCGACCAGTTTCTTACCCCCTTCGGCCTGCGATTTGAGTTTTTTGTCCAATTCCTGAAACATTTCCGGGGTTCGCTTCGTGCCGGGAGCGGGAAACAGCTTGGCAAATTCTTCGAAATACTGTCTTTGTTCCTTCAAGAAATCGTTGCGAATCTTGTCCAAATTCTCCTGCTGTCGTTCGTTCAGGTTCAAGGCCAGGTACGCATCGTAATTGATCAGTGGAAAACCTCTTTCGGCCATCGGCGATACCATCTGAAAATCGAGTTCCCGAAGGCGCATGATCTGTTCCGGCGTGAGCATTTCCTGCAGCTTCTTGACCGATTCATCCATCGTTCCGCTGAGAACGGCACTCAGTTCGGCGGCGATTTGTGACAAGTCTTCCGGCGAATTCGAAGCAATGGCCCGGCTCAGGATCGGATCGAAGGCCGGTCGCATGTCCTCCCTTAATTGAAACGCGAATTGGCCGAACTCGGCATGTTGCTCCGACGTCGTTCCCGCCGACTCCATGAAACCGGGATCGTCGCCGAACTCGATGAAGAAATTGCCGAGCGTCGCCCCCCTTGCCGTAAAGATCGGCGATATAAGGATAGACGTAGGGCATCAGCTTCATGTTGGCTTCTTGACGTTGTTCCGGCGACAAGGCAGCCCCCTGAGCGTCAACCGGCAATGGAAAGAAGGGGAAGCCCAATAGAAGAAAAAGAAAGGTCCGATGCATGGTTTGATCTCCAACGTGATAAAGGTCGAGCAGGCAAATCGATTATAAAACAGTTTTCAAATAAAACCAGTTTTTCGTTCATCGAAAAAACGCCCCGGCGACGACCGTGACATGGCATGAGTCCCGGTCGCCGCTGTTCCTCGTCAGGAGCCTGCTTCGGGATTCGACGAGGGGGACGTTGAACTTCTTATAAAGGGTGAACCACGTTCGTCACGACGCCCCAAATCTTCAGTTCGGACTCGTCTGCGATTTTGATCGTTGCGAACTTGGAGTTTTCCGCTTTCAATTCGATCCGTTTGCCCTTGATCGACAATCTTCGCACAGTGAATTCGCCATTCACTACGGCGACAATGACGTCGTCATGTTTCGGTTCCCTGCTTTTGTCGGCAATAAGTATGTCACCGTCGTAGAGTCCGATGCCCGACATGGCGTTGCCCGACATGCGGTGATAGAAAGTTACGTTTGCTTTCGGAAATAGATGTTCCTGCAGGTTGAATGAATCGGCCGGGATGTTATCCTCTGGTCCCGGATAGCCTGCATGAACACGAGTGGAAAACAAAGGAAATTTCAACCCTTTACGTTCAATGAACTTCATGATTTGATCGATCATGGAAATCGGAATCCGCACGGCTTTCGTCGGCTCGCCGTACTTTCCAGTACCCTTGGGACGTCCCGCCCCATATCGTTTTCCTCCACGCGCCATTGAATTTTCTCCTAAATATAACGTAACAATAATGTCTTTGAAAGACATCGACCAATAGGGAAACGGCCGGACGACGAAAGTCGTCGCCGATTGTACGTTGAGTTTTTGGAAAGATGCTCGCTTGAAGGCGAAACGGAACCGCCGGTCAGAAGGAAATGGACGGTATCAAACGGAATGAGGCCGAAGGCGACGGCAGGCGTCTCGGTTCGACTTGCGTTGACGGGCATCGGAATAAGAAGCGGCTGCGCCCGATTTCCCGTCCAAAAAGAAAAGGGAACCGGACAACGATACTCCCCGGCAACAAGCCCCGCAAAAGGCCCAGATTCGGATCAACACATCGAAGCCGGTCCCCCGTCTCGAATGCGCATAGGTTCCCCATGCACATTTAGATTCAGGTTTCCGACTTCGATACTGTCCAATCTGATTGCTTATCAGGCAATCACCAAATATTTGCGGTATTTGTTGCGGACACACAAGAGAAAGATTTACATCCCGCTCTTGAGGGTTCGGGGAAACCGATTGCTCGGCCTCCCTTCGCCGTATCGAAGTTAATGGAATAAATTTACACGATTACACAAGAAAGTCAACGGTTTCCCGGCGACGCCCTGTCATCGGTAAACTTATGCGGGTAGTATGTTTCGGACATCGTTTCGCCTTTCGGTCGGCGGAACGACAGGGGCATGGCGCAGAAAAAAGGCGTCATGTTGCACTTGCGGAATTCGAACGGTCGCACCGGAACGCAAAGCGTTCAGGAGTTACCGTTTGATTCCGCAAGCCGATCCATGACGCCCCTTGATAGGAAGAAACGTGAATTCAGATCGCGCCTCCTCTTTTCAACCCGACCGAAGTCGGGTAGGCTCTTGAAAAGAATGAGGGCAAGCCTGCGTTCCGGTTGTCGGTGGCCCGGCTTAATCCGAGCCGATAAAAATAATTCTCTGTAATGTCTTGGTTTAGGGAAATTCCCTTGCTGACGGAAAATATACCTCTATTTCAAAAACAAAGCAATACTGAAAAAGGAAACGGTATAAAATTTTTTCTTTGCGAAACCGACCCGTTTTTGCCATAATGAATCACGACTGCTCGAAATAGAACAATAGGTGTTTTGAGGATTCAAGAATCATGTTTGAAGTGCGCTATTCTTTTGACTTCTAATCGCCATGACGTCGGAATCGCTGATCTTATACTCCGGTGAGAGACCGAAATATGCGACACGAATATCTAAGAAAACGGTTTTGCCGTTTACGCAGTTTTCCAACACGACACAATTTTTCTGTTCTGTAAATCGAAGGTTGATTTTCAAGCCGGAATAAACTATATTTTGTTCACGATAGATATTTCGCTATTTTAACTAATTCCTTTTTTAGTCCCGATTGGTTTCGGGAAAAGACAACCAGACGCAAGTTTAGGCTCCCATTTATTCTCATGGCATCCGATTTATCGGGAGAGTATTTGGAAATAAAATTATTCGAGCATGCGTTACCTCTACTCAGGGGAGCGTCATGCGAATAACTTGCAGAAGTCCATGCGGGATTCTTATGAATGCCGCATCCGTCTGTTGGTGCGCTTGGCGCTCTAATAACGGCATCACAATGCCATGAGATGGGAGGACTGCTTGAGCCTACGTGGCGCTCCTTTTCTTTTCGCCACGAACTTGTCGATCTGACTGCCTTACAGGGTCGGAACGATGAAGCATAATCTCGGTTTCAAGGCGCTCCTCGCGACTTCCTTAGCAGCTTTTCTCTCAGAGTTGAAACCACATCTTCCCGAAGGTTATTCCGTCACGACAGGATTCAAACCCTTCGATCTCCTGACACGCGAACAGCAGGTCGTTTCCATCCATGAAGTTTGCCTGTCTCTTTTTAATGATGATGCACCGCCATTGAAACGAACCGCCTATCGCCAAGCGACCCTGCTTGCGGTGTTCGCTTGCATGGAAAGAAACGTACGTCAGGAAATCCTGGAAGGAACGACGCCCTTTCGATCATTGGTTCTTGTCGCCCACCGGGAACTCTACGGAATCATCGATCACGGCATTACGCCGGATTGCCCGGAAGTCGGCGAGTGGAACGCTCTGATAAAAAGCGTCCGTAAATTGCTTGTCGATGAAGAAAGTCTCGAAATCACGGATAGCATTCTTGATCTTCCTCCCGAATTATCGGCTTTGTATCTGTCGAAATCAGGTATCGATCATCAGTTTTTTCTTGTCGTGCCGGACGATCCCGCTTACTTCCGTACGAGCGCACTGGCACAAGAAATCTGTTGTTTGTGTACGAAATGCCTGAATGAATATATGCAACAATCTCTGTTACCGCACCTACTGGACAGGCTCAATTACGCCGAACATTTTTCATTAACTAATTAGGGGAGACACGATCATGTTGAACAAGTTTAAAATCGGAGCGAAATTAATGGGGGGCTTTCTGCTTGTGCTGGCCCTGCTCGGCATCGTCGCCTTTGCCGGGTGGTACGGGCTGCAGCTTAGCTCAAAGAATACAAGCGAGATGCTGAATCTGGAGGACTTGCAGACCGAAGCGATGCGTTTGCGGCGAAACGTCTGCGAAGCGATCATCGCCTCGATGAGCGGGACGGCTTCGCAGGATTCGTCTTTCCTACAGGTCAGCGAAGGTATCAGTCAGGATGTCAACAAGATCGCCGAGGAAATACATAATCGCCTTCTGCCCGAAAACCAGAAGCGCATGGAGGACTTCAAGGCGAAATTCGAAGGTCTCATGAACAATGACCGCGAATGGTATCGCTTGGATGACGAACGCAAGGAATTGCTCGATAAGTTCGCCGCAAACGGAGAATTGGCCGTTGAACAATTGAAACAATGTGCCACCCAATACCGAAAGGCACTCGAAGTCGAAGGGGCCGATGGTTATGTCGAACAAAACGGCCGACGATATTACTCAAGCCGTATCGCGGAACAGGTTTTTGACATCGAGCATCGTATGGCCGACATGCAACTCTTGCGGCGTCAGTATTACCAACTTGTCACGGCAAACGGCATCGAGGCGCGTATGGACGTCCTGAAAACCATTAACGAAGGCGTCGCCGAATTGATCGGGAAACTTGAGACCTTCAAAGGTAGTGTCAATAACCCGGAACGGAAACAACTGATGGACGAAGCACAAAAAGCAGTCGAAGCATGGAAGGCGGATTTCGACGGCATAACACAAATCATGAAGTCCCAGGATGAACTTGACGTGAAGAGTGTCGGCGATTTGAAAGACCCGAACATCAAAGGGCTTACCGATGAGATGCAGGACATTATGGCCGAAATGATGGACCAACTTCGGGGACGGACGGGAGAAATCCGCGAAAGCGCAGCATCCTCGGATCGAAATATCATTGCGGCGATTATCGTCATTGCCATCGTTGCGTTTATCGCCGGTCTCATTATCGCATTGCTTTTGAGTCGGAACATTACCAAGGGTATCGCCAAGGCGGTCGGCGCTTTGAATCTTCTGGCTCATGAAGGCGATATCTCATTCGAGATTCCCGCCGACGATTTGAGACGTGCCGACGAAATCGGCGATCTGGCGAAAGCGGCCGGTTCCATTTTGAACGATTACCAAAATATCGGGGCAATGGCCGAGTCGCTGGCAAACGGAGATTGGTGTGTCGAGATCAAGGAAAAGAGTCAAGCGGACGCCATGAACCAGAACCTCAATCGGATGCTCGGACAAGTGAATTCGGCTCTTTCCGAAATCAATGAGAGCGTCAAACAGGTCAACACCGGGGCCGGGGAAGTCTCGTCGGCTTCGCAAACGCTTTCCTCCGGGGCGCAGGAATCGGCGGCTTCGCTGGAGGAAATTACGGCTTCGATGAGCGAAATCAGCAGTCAAACGAAGTCGAACGCCGAAAGTGCCGGTCAAGCGCGCGACCTCGCACAGAGCGCAACGAAAGCGGCGACCGAAGGCCAGGAGGCCATGCAGGAAATGACCGGGGCGATGGACCGCATCACGCAAAATTCGAACGAAATCCAGCGCGTGATCAAGGTGATCGACGACATTGCTTTCCAGACGAACCTCCTTGCCCTGAACGCCGCCGTCGAAGCGGCCAGGGCCGGGGTGCATGGCAAAGGCTTCGCGGTCGTCGCAGAGGAAGTCCGCAACCTTGCCGCCCGAAGCGCAAAAGCCGCGCAGGAAACGACGGAATTGATTTCCAAGAGCGGACAGGAAATCAGCAACGGCGGTTCGGTCGCTTCTCGAACGTCGGAAGTCTTAAACGCCATCGCGGACCAGATCAAACAGACGACCGATCTTGTCGCGGGAATCGCCGTCGCCAGCAACGAGCAGGCGCAGGGCGTTGCACAAATTACGGTCGGGCTCCAGCAGATCGACGCCGTGACGCAGCAGAACACCGCCGCCGCCGAGGAATCGGCCAGTGCCGCCAACGAAATGAGCGGCATGGCCTCGACCCTACAGCAGTTGGTCGCTAAATTCAAACTGAAGAATTGAGCAGGAACGGAGGCGCGGATGCCTTCGGTCTCTGTTTGATACCGTGGAGATCATTGTGAATGATTCACAATGATTCTCCCGGTTTTTCTTTCTGCGTGGATCTCTGGACAGTTGTTTGAGGTAAAAATAGGAGATTGAACTATGTTTTTCCATTCCGATCATAATCTCTTGTCTGATCGCGAGGTATTGGGCAGGCTCTTCGATGATTGCCGCATGTCGGTTCTTGCGATTGATGCTGACGCGAGGGTTTCGGTGATCGGAGGCAAATTGCTTCATTTCGTAAACTGCACCAAAGAAGAATGTATCGGTAAAACGGTGGATGAACTGTTCTTTTTCGATCCGGGTTTTGCGGCTTATTATCATCGTGCCCTGCAAGGGAAATCGGACAGGACGATCATTATTAACGAGTTGAACCAGGTTGAAGTTCATTTTGAACCGATACGGAACGGCCAAGGCGATATCATCGGGGCTTTC
>JBEBTM010000058.1:0-13218 GCA_040393745.1 Thermogutta terrifontis
CGTATTGATCGCCATGCGTTCGGCCTGGTTCAAACCGCCGCGACGTAAGTCACGAATGGTACCCGGCGCGAACGACCGCCGCCGCCCCAGGAGCGTGGTGACATACCCCTTGTGCAAGGCGTCTTCAAGAATCGAATCGAGATAGAACCGAATCTGAGAATACTTGGTGAAATATCCGTCGATGAACGCTTGGGCTTCCTCTTGCGGAATGCCGAGTTGCTTGGCGAGTCCGAAGGACGTTTGACCGTAAATAACGCCGAAATTGACCGCCTTGGCCGTACGCCGCATGTCGGATGTCACGCCGCCCGATTCCACGCCGAAAACTTCCCGGGCTACGCGGTCGTGAATGTCCTCGTTGTTACGAAAAGCCTCGCAGAGCCGGTCGTCTTCGGAAAAATGAGCCAGCACCCGCAGTTCGATTTGCGAATAATCACAGGACAATAAAAGGTCGAATCCATCGCCGGGTCGGAACGCGCCCCGGATTTCCCGGCCTTCGGCGGTGCGCACGGGAATATTTTGCAGGTTGGGATTGCTCGAACTCAAACGTCCCGTGGCCGTGGCGACTTGGTTGAACGAAGTGTGAATCCGGTGCGTTTTCGGGTGGATCAGCTCCGGCAGCGCGTCGACGTAGGTTCCCTTGAGCTTGGCAAGCTGTCGATGCTCGGCAACTTTGGCCGGCAGCGGGTGAAGCTCGGCCAGTTCTTCGAGAACTTCAATGTCCGTGCTCTGGCCCGTCTTGGTTTTCTTGACGCTTTTAAGACCGAGTTCATCGAACAACACGGTCGCGAGTTGTTTCGGCGAAGCGATATTGAATTCATGACCGGCCTGGCGGTAAATTTCCGTTTCGAGAAGCTTCATTTTTGCACTGAAACGACCGCTCAGTTCCTTGAGTATGACCGTATCGACGGCAATGCCCGTGAATTCCATTCGTGCAAGCACCTCGACCAGCGGCAGTTCGAGTTCCCGGAGCAGCGAATCCAAACCCGGCGCGGCCTCGATAGCCGCCTTGAGAAGCGGATAAAGCAGCCAAACGACCAGCGCGTCTTCACCGGCGTACTCGGCCACGACGTCGGTTTGAACCTCGTCCATGCGTTTCTGTTTCTTGCCCTTGCCGATGAGCTCGGTGATCTTGACGGTTTCATGCTTCAAAAATCTCGCGGCCATGTCGTCGAGATTGTGATTCAACTCGCCTGCATGGAGCAGATAATGGGCGATCATCGTATCGAACACGACGCCGCGCAGTTCGATGCCAGCGTTTTCGAGCACGACAATGTCGTATTTGAGATTTTGCCCGACAACGCCGATGTCGGGGTTTTCCAGTATGCCGCGTAGTTTTTCAAGAGTTGCTTTCGCGTCCAACGTATCGGCGCCCAAGGGGCCTCGGAACGGCAAATACCAGGCTTCGTCGTCTTTCCAGGCAAAGGAAAGTCCCACGATGACGGTATACCGGGGCGACGTCGCTTCGAACCGGGGTTCGATGGCCGCGGTCTCCGTGTCGAATGCGAAAACGGTTTGCTTCCCAAGTTCGGCAAGAAAAGATTCGAATTTCCGTTCCGTATCGACAAGGTGATATCGAACTTCTTTCGGGAAGATACGTGATTGCGGTATTTCTTTCGTCTTGTTCGTTTCCTTGTCATCGACGGCATCGAACAGCGTGGGGCCGGTCGGTCGGGAGCGATGCCGCGTTTCATTTCCGGTTTTCGGGTCTTCGAGCTTTTGGAGTAACGAACGAAAGCCGAAACGGTAAAATATTTCCCTCAGTTTTTCATCGTCAAATTCCGTGAAAGTCGCCGATTTCCAATCGATTTCCACGGGCACGTCGTCACGCAGCCGGACAAGTTCCCGACACATCATGGCAACGTCTTTTCCGGTAACGATATTTTCCTGTCGTTTTTTGCCGGGAATCTCCGAGGCGTGCTCGAAGATCCTTTCAAGCGTGCCGAATTTGTTCAATAATTCTGATGCGATCTTCGGCCCGATCAGCGGCACGCCCGGAATATTGTCCGTGGCATCGCCGACGAGCGACTGGAAGTCGACGACCTGGTCGGGTCGGATCCCCCAGTCGGCAAGGAGATTTTCGGCCTTGTAAAACGCCTGCTTGCGAAGATTAAAGAGCGAAACGCGATCCGAGATCAATTGCCGGCAATCCTTGTCCGCGGTGACCAGCACGCAATCACCGCCCTGTCGGACGGTCAACCGGGCAACGGTTGCGAGGATGTCGTCGGCTTCGAAACCTTGAACTCCCAAAGCCGGAATGCCCATTGCGGCAATCAATTCCCGGGCATATTCGATTTGCGGCCTGAGGTCCTCGGGCATCGCCGATCTGTTCGCCTTGTACTTCTCATAAATATCGGCACGGAAAGTCGGGCCATGCATATCGAAGGCGCAAAACAACACGTCGGGCTTGTGTTTTTCAACAAGCGCAAGCACGTCCCGGGCCAAGCCGAATACCGCGCCGACCGGCTCGCCCTGGGGGCTCGAGAGTTCGGTCATGGCATGGTAATTTTGATACAATATCCCATGCCCGTCGAGGATGTATACGGTTTTACCGCTTAAAAAGTCGTTCATGGTGCGATTTTTCCGAGTAATTACTTCGGGATACGGCTGACGAATTCGATGCCGATGCCTTTGTGTTCGATAAAACAGGTTTTGATCCCGGGTCGCGGCACGGAAACCGGCACAAGGAGTTTCATGTCCGTGATCGCCTTGTCGAGATCGTTGACGAGGAAGGCGACATGGGGCCGCTCCCGAATGATCTTCGGCATAGGGCTCCCGGGCTCGAATTTCATCCATTCGATGCCGAAAGGATCGTTTTCGTACTCTTGAATGTGAACCTTGAGTTCTTTCAGGTAGGCGTCCCATTTCATGTCATCCTGCGTAGGGATGCCCAGGTGGAAATACGTCATGCCGCATTCTTCGAGCAGGTATTTCTTCAAGGCCGCATCACCTCCGGACAACGATTCGGCGACGTTTTCCGCTGCCCCGGTCGTCATGGTCAAACCGAGCAGTCCGAGCGTTCCACAGGCGGCTCCCTGCAACATTTCACGTCGATTCATGTTCTTCTCCCAAGTTGGTGTCGTTAAAAAAACAAATGTTTATTTTTCCCGAACGATAACAATCCGATCAATGTAGACGGCGTCGACTTCCCCGGGTCGTTTGGGCGGAGCAAACCAGAAATTGTGCCCCGGCCTGAGCGGCAGGAATCCCAGGTCGATCCAACGATAGTCGGGCCCCGTTATTTCAGAAACGGAAACGGACTTGTGTGCCACGCTTTTCTTCTCCTTGTAATCGTACACCCCGAGCGTCATGGCCGGCCCGTCCGACGTTTTCGCATCACAACGCACCGCCGCATAGAGTCGGTACGTCGGCATCTCACCATTGAGCGACGTCAACGAATCATCGAAATTATAGCTCGTGGCCCATTCGAAATGGTCGCCCGGCATTTTCACGGCCCTACCGTTGGACGCTTTTTCGTCTTCAATCCGGAAAGTCCACTGGCCGGGTTTGTGAGCGCTGAACTCGAAATTCTGGATGTCGATCCAAGTGTCTTTCGGCAAATCCTTGCAGAATTCCGGGGCCGGGGCGGGGGGACCGAATTTTTGTTTCAAGCCGTCCAACACACTGTCGAGCTTGACCTGGCCGCCCCATTCGTCGTAAGACGTGACGCCGAATTCCTTGCAACGTACGATGAAATCGTCGAGAAGTTTTTCCGGTTCCGGATACTGAAACTTAATTTTACCGAGCTCATGTTGACGCCGCAAGGTATGATAATTCCGGAGAACCACCAGGTCGATCGGCATTTTGTCCCGACGGAGGAGGTTAAAGCGATTTTCGTCCTTTAATACCTCGCCTTTCATGAAGAGAACCGCCATGTCCAGTACCAGATGAGCTTTCACCATGGTTTCAGCATCGAGCCAGCCACCTGTCGAGTTCATGAAGCATTTCAGATACACTTTGGATTTTTCAGCACGATCATGAATAAGTTTCAAATACTCCTTCACGATGCGAGCATCATCGGGGCCATAATAACCTTCGATGAATTCATCGTACAGTTTTTCCGCATCCAGTTCGGAATTCCACATGAGTTTCGAGAGCACCCAGTTTTTCATGCGGACGAAATCTCCTGCGGTGCAGTGGGCATCGCCCTGTTCGAAAAGTCCGATGGCGTTGTTGGCGACGAAGAATTTCACGTTGGGCCCCAGCACGCGATGGTTCGGGTGCGGTAACATATAGGCGGTGAAATTGACGGTATAATCCCAGATGAAAAGATTGTCCGCAATCTTGCTCCAACCTTCGATGTCGTCCCGAAACGCTTTGTTCCGCTCCCCTTCACCAAGCGGTTGCACAAAAGAGCATTCGATCGTACAGAGCCGGACGACCACGTTTTTTCGCGGTTTGACGTGCTTCGGCGGCTTCCGGGTGTATTGGTACGCCAGGGTTTCCACCCAAACGTCGGGAAATTCCTTTTCGATGTCCTCGGCGACCTTATTCACAAAACGGATGAGCGTGCCAGCCTGGCTGCCTTCTTCGTCGTCAACCGTCTTGCATTTCGGACAGGTACAGAAACCGTACCAATCGTTTTGGCTGATCGAAATGAATTTGCAGTCGGGTCGTTTTCGCAAACCTTCAAGGGCGTTCTTCGTCAGCTCGGCCCGCATTTCGTCGTTGGCCAGGCAAAGTTGGGCGTGTTCGTGTTTTCGTACACCGTCGATTTCACTGTACCACTCGGGATGTTTTTCGAAATACTTTTCCGGCGGAAGCAATGGAAAAAATGAATGAACGAAATGAAAAAAGCGGTGATGTCCGCCGTACTCGGACGTGATTTCGTTGCTACTTCCATTGCATTTCATCCGGCTGGCGAAAACACCGTTGAAGGCGTCCTTATAATACGCCTCGCGGTAAATCAATTTCGGAGCGTACTCGACATTTTGTTCCGGGATTTCCAGCGTGGGCTTTTTCGGAATGAACGATTCCGTCGAAGTCCACCAGCGCACGCCGACCGCATCTTCGAGAAAGGAATACACGGCATACAGCGGGCCTCGTTGCGGATGGCCGGTGAGAATCAAACCCTTGTCTGTTGTTTTGATGACGATGCCATCGTAAGGAATTTTCGAAACGTCCACATGTATTGTGTCACCCACGTAGATCGCCGGCCTGGCCACGGTGTATTCATGTTCGCCACGAATGGAAAAATTGCCCCCCGTTACCGCGTCAAGATGTTCCTTGAGCTCTTTCGCGGCGGTTTTCTCAACCGGTGTGGGGTTGGAGGGAATGACGATCGTGCATGCCGCTTCACCGTCCTTGCTCAGCCTGAATTTTTTTTTAGCGTTCTTCCATTGCGGCACCGGCTGCGGCGTGGTCGTGGGGCCCTGGACGCGCAGGACGCCGTGTTCATCGATGGTCATCCGGTCGATGAAAAGCCGGCGGGCATCGCCTTCAGTGCGGCCGTGATAGACGCAGAACATCTCGGACCGGTCCGGCGAAAAGAAGACGTTGTTGTGGCCCGTCCCGCGAACGGTGCCGCCGGTCGGCGTGTTCTTTTCCAAGACAGGGTTATTGTCCGCTTTTTGGTATGGCCCCAACGGTTTATCCGAAACGGCGTAACCCACGGCGTAATTGTCGCCTGTAAAACTGTTACCGGAATACATCAAGTAATATTTTCCGGCGTGTTTGAAAAGCGTGGAACCTTCGGTCCAGCGGCGGTTCACTTCCCGGGATGTCACGGACCGGCTTTCCCACTCGGCCTGTTTGTCGTCCAATTTCACGGGAGGACGCAAAAGCAGTACGGGTTCACCGTCGACATTCATGAAATCTTTGGTGAGTTTCACACCGTAAACCCAGCTTTCCTCGATCGTGTCGAACCAGCCGTTTTTCTTCGCCAGGTCGGCCAACTCGCTTTCCACGGGGTGCAGGTAACAGCAGCGGGAATACGTCAAATACGGCGTGCCGTCGTCATCGATATAAAGATTGGCGTCGATGATCGGGTAGCCGGGTTCGAAAATCGGGCGGTCCACGAGCAGTTTATACGGACCGGCCGGTTTTTCCGCAACGGCAATTCCAATGTTGAAATGTTCTTCCTTCGTCCAGGGCAAGTCGGAGTTTTGCGCACTGAAAAAGAGGTAGAATTTACCGCCGATTTCGTAGGCTTCAGGAGCCCAGTAGGCGCTGCGGGCCCAGGTGCCTTTGCCGTCGAAGATCACGCCTTCGTCTTTCCATGTAATGAAATCGGTTGTGCTCCGGGCCACGAAACTGTGCGGATTCGGTGCTTCACCGGTGAAGAAGAGATAATAGCGGCCCTCGACGGCCACGGCCTCGCCCGTGGTTTTTCGTAACAGGGCCGGATCACCCATCGGGCCGCCGGGGTTGACATAAGTCGTCGGTGCGGCGGCGAAAAGAGTTGTAGCAAGGAGAACGAACAGGAATGCGGCGCAAAAATATTTCGGGTGCATAAGTACCTCGTTTTTATTCGGGACTTGGGGCGTGCCGATCAGGGACCGACGTAAACACCGAGGGAAACGCGGAAAAACCTATTGTAGCGGAGAATGCACGGCGTTGCCAGCGCGGTGGAAATTTTCCACGATACGCGGCGAGGAATGCCCCAAGGCGGAAGAAGGCGAAGTGGCCCGACCGGGCGTGTGAAACCGGGCCGAAGGCGGGACGAAAGAATCTGAAGGCAATAACGAACGATAATCATCCTCCGGTGGTTTGCCCGGAGTCGCTTTTTGCACCTGGACCCGGTTGGCAATGGGCGGGGCGGGGCGGGCCCGTGTGGGCGGCGGGTGACCGGATTGGGTGCCCGTCAATTCCTCCCGGGCCCGAAGAACGATCGAACCGGTCTCGGCGGTTCCCGAGGGCTCCACGGCCAGGAGTTCCCGGCGGCGGTTTTCCGGCGTGCCCGAATCGGGATGACGCGGAGTCGGTTCGGAAAAACTCTCCGCGGGAAGCATCGAGAATATTCGTTGCGATAATGTTGTCCAGGGAACGATCGGCGCCGTGGCCGGCGCCAAGGTGGAAAGGAGCGTGTGGTAGGAAATCGGTCGCGGCTGACCTTCGGGGAACAGGACATTCATCGTCGTCGTACGAATACCGTCTCCACGGCGGAACATGAGATTGCCTTTCCAGTTTTCGTCGGGCCGGAACAAGGCGCCTTCCGTGTCGAGCCGGAAATGCAGAGCCATACTGTCGAAGGGGACCGTCTTTTCGGCGGATTCGAGCAAGGTTCCCGGTTTGACGTCCAGGGAAAAACGGTCGACGAGTCGGTGGAAAAGTGTCTTTTCCAAGGTACCGTCGGTGACATTGACACAACCTTCGAGAAAGAAATGATCCCGATCGAAACGTGCGGCGGCGATCCGGAGATCGGCGACGGTGCCCCGAACGATAAAGGGCGTGTACTCCGATGCGAAGGGGGCGAGCTGCAAATTTTCGAATCGGGCGTCACGCAACGTGACTCGCTGCCCGAGGACGCCGTCGTTGGGGAAGAGCACGGAAACGTTGCCGCTAAACCGACTGCCGGGCGTACAGGCTTGGAATACGGGACAGAACAGGGCGGCCAAATCGCAGGGAATCATGCCGGTGCCGGTGTCCCATTCCATCTCGACGGCCCGGGTCTGGTGGGCTTGGACGATGCTCAGCTTTTGCGTTTCAAATTCGGAAACGCCGGGAATCTGGAAGGTCCACCGGGACAGGGTAGCCCCGGCGATCTTGTGAAAAGTTCCTTTAATGAAACGGAAACGCTCCGCCTTGGAATCCTCTCCGCCTCGGCCGGTTCGGTCCAACCGGCAGAAAACGCCGACGTCTTCAAAGATGACCAAAGTCGGAATTTCGGCAAGCAGGTTCGACCGGGCCGTAAGTTTGCGAAGCAAGTCCTGGAAAAGCGAGGCCGAAGCGGCGGACGTGTAATGTTCGAGCTTCAGTACGGAAACGGGCACCGTGAGCTGCCAGAATCCTGGCGTGCTTTGCGGGTTCTCCAAGCCGGGGAAAATCCGCTCGGGCGCAGAGGTTCGAATGTATTGCAAATCAACCTCCGGCGCTTCAAACACCGCCGTCAAAGCCGCATCGTCGATCATCCGGACCGATTTCAAACGGATATGGTTGGGTGAACGGTATTCGACCGCGCCGATTTCAAGATGCAGCCCGGTCCGGAGCGTTGCCTGGTATTCGAAATTCCGCGCATGACTCGGCATGCGGCGCAGACCGGATGCGACGAGAATCCCGATGGCAAGCATAGGGCCCAGCAGGAAGAAAATCAGCAGCGAAAGACTTCGCCGTGTGCGGTCGTGGAGTTTCAAGGGACAGTGGATAGTGGAGAATGAAGAATGGAGAATGCTTTATTCACGATGTGCTTTCGATTTGTTCATTTTTATGTATCACTCGCATGTCTTCGACATTGCGGCTAAACGGGGCTCCACTCTCCATTACGAACGCCCTTGCGATTTCAAAGGCGAGGACGTTTTCCAGGACAACGCTGGCGGCAGGGACGGCGCAGACGTCGCTGCGTTCGTAAATCGTGGGTTGCGGTTTCTTCGTTTCCAGGTTCACGGAATTCAAGGGTTTGACCATCGTGGGAATCGGTTTCATGGCGGCCCGGACAATGATCGGTTGCCCGTTGGAAATACCGCCTTCGATACCTCCGGCGTTGTTGGTCGGGCGGACGAAACCTCGACAGGGCATGTTTTCCAAAGCGGAATCGTAATCAATGGGATCGTGAACCACCGAACCGTTGTAATAATCCGAATCAAAACCGAGGCCGATTTCGACACACTTGATCGCCTGTATGGACATCACGGCCTGGGCGATGCGACCGTCGAGTTTTTCGTCCCATTGAACGTGGGAGCCCAAACCGATGGGCACACCGAAGGCTCGGGCTTCGATCACGCCGCCCAAGGAATCGCCGTTTTTCGCGGCTTTGTCGATCGTGTTTTTCAGTTCGTCGTCGCTTTCCGGGACAATGGTGTAAAGCTCGCTTGGATTGCGGCGTTTGAGCAGTTCCTCGGGGGACCACGATATCGACGCATCGGGAACGGCAATGACGCAGCCGGTGGGGCCGATGTTGCGGACGAAACCGACGACGGTAATGCCGTGGAGCGTTAGATATTGTTTCGCTAAAGCGCCGGCGGCGACCCGGGCCGCGGTTTCCCGGGCACTGGCTCGTTCCATGACGGGGCGCACCGGCAAACCGTATTTTACGCTGCCGGCCAAGTCGACATGCCCCGGTCGGGGCGTTTCAATCGGTGGAGCTTCGTCGATTCGGTGGTCGCGGTTCTTGACCCAAAGCGTGATGGGGGCGCCGGTGGACTTGCCCTGCCAGATTCCGGTGAGTATTTCGACCGTGTCCGTTTCGATCTTCTGGCGGTCACCGCGTCCGTACCCTCCCTGGCGGCGCGCCAGTTCGGCGTCGATGGCAGCGGTATCGATGTCAATTCCGGCAGGGAATCCTTCGACCAGGGCCAGGATTCCTCGTCCGTGACTTTCTCCGGCAGTTTTATAGTACATTTTATTGTTTGGCATCAAGAGACAATAACACCGTCGACCATGCGGACCACGCGGTCGGCAACTTGAGCGATCTGGTTGTCATGTGTGACCATAACAATCGTCAGGCTCGTTTCCTCGCTGATTTTTTGGAACAGTTCGATGATCTCCCGAGCCGACGCGGCGTCGAGGTTGCCCGTGGGTTCGTCGGCGAGCAGGATTTGCGGGCCGGACACAATGGCCCGGGCAATCGCGGCACGCTGCATTTCCCCGCCGGAAAGCTCCCTCGGTTTGTGTTTGAGCCGATGGGAAAGTCCGACGCGGTCGAGAATGCCCAGTGCTTTTTCCGTGTGCGCTTTGCGATGCTGGAAATAACCGAAAACGCTCTCACGCACCATCAAAGGCGAAAGCACGTTTTCCAGCGTCGTCAGCTCCGGCAGCAGGTGATAAAACTGGAACACGAAGCCGATGGACCGATTTCGCAAAACGTCCCGCTGGGCCGAGGGTAACTTGTCGATCCGCCGGTCGCCGATGTAGATCGCTCCGGAGTCGGGATTGTCCAGCGTCCCCAAAAGGTGCAGCAGCGTGCTCTTGCCCGAACCGCTTTGACCGACAATCGAAACGAACTCCCCCGGCTCGACGGAGAAATGCACTCCTTTGAGCACGGGGATTTTCAGCTTGCCTTTTGTGTAACTTTTATGCAGACTTTCGGTGAAAATCATTTCCCGACCCGTCCGGGACGGGATCTGCGGTGCCGAAGCCGGGATAACGGGGCACACAGAAAAGAGCGGGACCGTTTTCGCCGACTCGGGCACACACGGCGGTTCGACCTCATGTCGCATGATCGGCTGTTGCGTGATTTGTATCGGGTCCGGCAACACAACGGATTCGACAAAGATTTTGCGCCGTGAGTGAAAAGTCGGACCGGTATTGCGATGGACGGGTCGGAACTCACGCGGCGGCTTGACGACAATCGATCCGGGAGCGGGTTTCTCCGGTGCGGGCGGCGCGGTTTGGAATTGGAATTCAGGAAACGTGATCGGTGAAAAGGAGGATGCCGTGACATGATCCTCGACCGCCTCGGATTCCAGGGGATACGCCGGTTTCCTGGCCTCTTCCCGTTTGTTGGGCCAATCCGGCATCGCGGGCAATTCCGGCAACGTTACGGAAAAGGACAGGTCTTCCTCACGGGGTTCGGTCGGTTCGAAACTTTTCAAAAAACGATCCTCTTTGAACAAGGCGGAATAACGCGACGAAAACGTTTCCTCGTCGGGAGAACCGGATCCGCGGGACCGGGCTCCGGCAAAGCTTGGAAACCCTTCCATCGGATTGTCGGGGCTGAGCAAAAATGACATGTGGGCCGCGTTCGAATCCAAGGAATCCTCTCGCGGCGGATGGACTTCTATTTTCGCAACGTTTTCCTGTTCCGGTTCGGCCACCCTTTCCAGGAATTCGTCGATCCGGATCGTCGGCGGATCGACCAGGGGACGGCCATCCGGGAGTTTGAGCGACCCGAGCAGGCGCACACTCGGCTTCGGCGGCGGGGCCGGCGTTTCCAACTTCGGTTTTTCGGGACGAAAGTCCACGTCGGCATTTCGTTGCTGCATGTTGGAACTGGATGTCAAAAAGTTGAAATCGAAGTGCGGAGTCGTTCGGCGGGTAACCGCTTCCCGGAAAAACACGTTCCACTCAAGCCCGGAGCGATTCCACGGGGTGCATTCGGGAGGCGAGGACGGCCGGGAGGACGCCCGAGGCGACGGCGATGGCGATGGCGCCCGAGATGATCTTCAGCACGGTCGACGTCTGGATAATCGTCGGGATTTCGTAAAAAAAGTAAATATCCGGATTGAACACTTCGCTCCGTAAAATGAACGATAACGCCCCCGCGACTTCGTTGATGTAATAGACCAAAAGGAATCCCAGGCCGAGGCCCATGAGCGAGCCGACGATGCCCAAGAGTAAACTGTAATACACGAAAATCTGCATCACGCCCCAACCGCCGGCGCCGAGCGACTTCATGATCCCGATGTCTTTCTTTTTTTCGACGACGATCGTGTAAAAGATCGCCAAGATCCCGAAACCGGCCACGGCGAAGATCAGGAACAACAACACGTTGAGCATGGCCAGTTCGTTGTAGACCGCGTTGAGCAACGGGGCCTGTTGGTCCCGCCATGTGGTTACGCAAAACATTTCTTCGGGAAATTCGGCCCGGATACGGTCCCGGAGCACATCGATGTCCGCGCCGGGGTTCGCCTTGATGAGAATTCGCGTGACCATGCCTTCGCCGGTACCGGGATCGTACATGCCGCGATATTGTTGCAGTTTTTCAATCGGTACGAAAATAAACTGCTGGTCGTAGTCGGTCATCTTGCTCTCGTAAAGATCCACGACGGTGAAACTGCTGGTTTGCAGCTTCACGGGCAGCCCCGAGGCGGGAAATGTCAGTTGGATGTCGTCGCCGGGGATGAGAGCCAATCGGTCGAGAATCTGCATTTCGCCGGTTTCGGGATCGTCCCGGTCCGTGCGTCGAACCGAGGACAAACCGACGCCGATGATGGCTCCGGCATGCTGCTCCTTGGCGGGATTGAAAATGTTTTCCTGCGTCACGTTTGCGATGTCGTCGCCCCAGTCCATTTCGGGAGCGTCGTCTTCGACCACGGCCGAGGGGTTCTCCCGCCGCAGACGTTCGAGTCGCTGTTGCTCTTTGCGGGCCTCGTATTCCCGCTCCAAACGTTCTCTCACGGCGACGTTATACCGACGGTAATCCCATCCGGCGGATTCCATGTCATGCCGGTAAACGGTCCGGCCGCCTTTGCCGGCGCTCTTGACATCGTAACCACCGTTACGAAGTTGGAAGCTGGGTTTCTCCCGATTCTCCGGATGTTGGAGGTAGGTGAAGAAGTCGCTCACGTTCCCCTGGGTTTCCGTATCGATGCCGATCAACTGAACCGGTCGACTCATCGGCTGTCCGCCCACACGGTAGGTCATCATGGCCGGTGTGTGGATCATGGGCGTCATGGCTTCGATCATGTCTCCCGCCACGGAGTTGATCTTGTTCATGTGCCACTGTGGGTCGGGAAAGCCTTCCGAACGCCAGGATTCGAAAGTCACATCGCTCAAGAGACCGTGCAGTTGATCCTGCATCTTGGTCGTGAAACCGAGCATCACGGCATTGACCACGATCATCGTCGCCACGCCGAGCATGACGCTGATGATCGAGGCCAGAGCAATATAGCGCGTTAACAGATAACGCCAGCAGAGCAAAAGTTTATACATCGTCAAGGCTTCCTTGCCTGTTTTGTGTCGTGAGTTAGGCGAGCTGTAACCGCATCGTCACAGAACGTCAATTCGATTCCAAGGTTACGGTCCGGCGTCCGCTGGGCATGGGACGACGTTGCGTTTTGGGAGCTTCCGTCTTGGGAGCTTCTTCCGTTGTCGTCTCCACCTTCGGAGTCGCTTCCGGCTTAGCGGGCGCTTTTTCTTCGGTTGTCACAGGGTCGTCGTCAAGCGACATGGATAGCGGGCGGCGACGCGGCTTGACCGAATCACCCGGAACTTCCGGGGCAAGCTTGGGTAACGACGGCAGCGGGCCGACTGTCGTTTTCGGCTCGGCTTTCAGTGAGGGCAATTCATCGACCGGTTTCTTCGGCTCAGCGGCGTCCAGCGTGGGCAGTTCGTCGACCGGTTTCTTCGGCTCAGCGGCGTCCAGCGTGGGCAGTTCGTCGACCGGTTTCTTCGGTTCAGCGGCGT
>JBEBTM010000059.1:0-13155 GCA_040393745.1 Thermogutta terrifontis
GACTTGCAATGATCCGTGATTTGGTTGATGGTCACGGTTCGTAGCCAAGCCCGAAAAGAGCCTTTGCGTTGACGGTCGAACCCATTGATGGCATGATGCACCTTGACCAGAACCTGCTGAACGACGTCGTCCCGATCCGCGATTTGCAGGCTCTTGCAGAGACCGACGATATAAGGCCGATAGACCGAATCGAACCGCACCCACGCCTCCGGCTCCCGATTGCGGAGCCGAATCAATAGCGATGTTGAGGTCGTGTCTGGACGTGGGGTGGTTGGCGACATGCGAACATTCTACCGCGCCGGTACTGTACTGTCAGCCTGTTCAGGTTGTATGTCTTCTGCTCCGTGCGAGTCGAGCAAAAGACGGATTTTCGACAGATAACCGTAGAACAGCAAAAACGTGACTCCGATCGTAATCGCCCCGAAGGTCTGCTGGACACCGCAGCACCAATCATAGAAACCGTGCGTAACAGCGGAAACGGCAAGTCCGATGAAAGTCAGAGCGAACCAGCGACGATTGCCGATGAACGCCATAGCAATGAAACAGGCAAAAATTCCCGACCAGATTGCGTGGGCGAAAACGAGCGAGATGGAGCGTAGCATGACAACGATCATCGCTTCAAGTGTTCCCGCCTGGGCTCCCGCCAAGGCTCCTTCCAGACCGTCCATCTCGTTTCCGTGCAAAAGGCGTAGCGAGGTGCCTTCGATCATTCGGATGCTGTATTGGATGTTTTCGAACGCCGCGAAACCAAGGCCGGAAAAGACGCCGACCAATACGATCATCATCGGCGATGCTTTTCGACGCTTCACCAGGACGTAGAACAGGACCGGAACGACCTTGCAGATTTCCTCGCATAGACCGACTTGGAAGACATAGCCCAAAAGCCGAAAAACAGGGCTCTGGCTGTCAGACATCGTGATATAGAACTCCGGCAGGAATTGATAGATGAACAGGAGTACGTTGATGCCGATGATGCCCGTGAAAAAGAATGCCGCCACGGGCAGGCCGACTTTTTCCGTGCATTTTATGACGAGACCACGAAAGATGCCACCCCAAAGCATGGCGAAGAAAAACAACATGCCGATCAACTGCATTCCCGGTTCACTGAGCGAAATAATCAAAAGTGGCAAGACACCGAGAATGAGGACCACCCAGAAAACCATGTCGCCGACGAGAATGGATAAATTGCTGGCGTCGACCGGTATGACTTCACTCTTGAAATCTGTTTCGCGGAATTCGTTCAATATATTTTTGGCTTTTTCCTTATAGACTTTGCCGGTGTCGGCAAGGTTGGGGGGAATTGCCGCGGCCTGCTTGATGCAGGCTTCGGCAAAGGGTTTGCATTGCGGAAGCGGTCTCCAGGCATTTTGCCCTTCCTCTGTTGCTTGAACGGTTATCGCAACTTTACGGTCAACGATTCCTTGCCGAACCATTTCTTCGGTGAAGGGGCCTTTCGGCGATTCGGGCGAGCCGAGATACCAACGTTGTCCAAGAGTTTTATTGTCGTGTGTCATGATTTTGTTCTTGAAATAAATTATTCGACCAGGGGTTTGCTCGAAGTGTAAAGATTGTAAATGGCCATGCACCTCGCCGAAGCAAGGCCGATGAAGATGTAAACGACCAACGCTCCCGGTCTGCCCATTTCCTGCTGTTGAAGGAGGCCGATCAGGACGGTCAGGACAAACTCCACGATCGCACAGACACAGTACGTTAATTGGAGAGAATCGTTGACAGTCGGCTCCATACCGTGTTGTTGCAAGGTTTTATTCAAGTCTTGGCCGAAGCCGCGTACGCAAACGAAAATCCAGTAGAACGTAAAAAGCGGAATCAAGGAAAACCATGCCGCTTTGTTCGGCGTTGTTCGTGCGATGTCCCGTGGGATGAGATTCCAAAATTGGTACATCAGGAAAACGAAAACGCCGTAGGAAATGTAGATCGTGATTTCCGGTACGACTGATGGCAGATTAACGTTCAGCGGCATCAAGGCGGCTCCGCCGATCAAGCCGATATAGGCGTAGGCGGTCCATTTGAGAATCTTTGGATCGACCTTGACGAACGGCGACGTTGCAGGACCGAGTCCTTCGAAAGGATTGCTTGTCGGCGTTGCCGGAGGAATCGGCACGGAAATACTCGGTGGCGTTCGCGGCGTTTGTTTCGGTGTTACTGGAGGCGGTGACGTTTTCGGATTCGATCCGGCCCCGTACTTGAGGAGCAAAGCGACCATTTCCGCATTGCCTGTTTGTGTCGCCAACTGGAGCGGCGTCATGCCTTCGGTGCTCACTGCATGAATTTCACACTGGCTTTCGAGAAGGACTTTGGCGATTTCGATGTTGTTGTTCCGGATAGCAAGATGCAGGGGCGAATCACTATTTGACATAAAAACTCCTTGTGAGAAAAATTGATGGTTACTTCTTTTTTGAAAATCGACCGGTCAACGCCGTCCAAAGGGCCAGTGAAATGGGAACCACGACCACGATGAAAAATATTCGTCCAATCATTTTCATCCACCATTCGCCGTTGCCCAATGTTCGGCTTGCCGTTTCCGCCGCTTCTCCGGTATGAATGGAAACGCAGATAGTATAAACCAGCCAAACACTAAAGATCACCATGACGATGCCACATCCCCATGCCAGGGCTTTGTCTGCGACAGTGTCATTTGACTTTGCCGTTTGTTCTTCTTGATGACTCGCATCGACGAAGCGTTGTACAGGCGGCGATGCAGATGCTTTACATTGTCGGATTCTATTTGCGAGCAGGGACACGATTTCAATATGCTCGGCCTGCGTAGCCAAGTGAAGCGGAGTTTGGCCGTCGGCGTTTTTTGCATTCGGATCGGCTCCGGCGTTCAGGAGCATTTTAACTATCTCGATGTTGCCGTTTCTGGCAGCCATGTGGAGGGGCGATTCGATGTTTGGCATTTTCAGGCGATTTCAGATGTAAAGGGGCAGAAGTTTTTTCAATTTTTGTTTTTTAATCTGGTGAACTTAATACATTGGTATATCCCGGTGTCGTGTTGTAGCGAGTCAGCGGAGAGGATCGTTGCGATGGTGCCGGTAAAGGAGGTTCTTCAGTATACGGTGTCGCCGACGATGAATTTTCCGTATTGGTCGACTCTTCTTCCGCAACAAAGGATCCGAGAATAGAAAAAAAACCGATAATCACAAAGAATATCAAAGCAATCCAAACTCCAATCGTTGCAATCGGCGGAGTGTTGGAGGTTACAACCGCATGGTTGGCAGAAGATTGAGAGGACGGGGACGGCGTTTGACGTTTGCTGGTCGCACGGTTTTGCGGTTTGATTTTTTCAGCAAGAAGTGCGGCAGCCTCGACATGTCCCATTCGAACTGCCAAGTGGAGCGGAGTTTGGCCATCGGCGTTTTTGGCATCCGGGTCGGCTCCGGCGTCCAGGAGCATTTTAACAATTTCGACGTTGCCGTTCCTGGCAGCAATGTGGAGGGGTGTGTCTGTGTTTGACATGACAATTTTTGAGAAAAAATGACTCTGCCTACTTTTTGCAGTATTGGACGATGAAGATCAAAATGACGCCGACGACCAAGGCCGGAATACCGACAAGTCCCAGTAGTGAAATGAGGTATGCGATGGCTGTTCCCATTGTTTTTTCCTTCAATTGGTATGGTTGTCAAAGGTAAAGTCCAACCGAGTGGTTCTCTATAATATAAAACGCGAGCCTGTTACCCGAGAAACGGAATTTTTTCTTTCCCGCGGTGCAAGTCAATCATTCGCTTGTATTTATGATGGTCCGAACAAGTCGAAAAAGGCATCCAATTCTGGATCGCCCCGCTGGACGATCTCGATTTCCTGCACACAGCATCGGGCCAGATCAAGCAGACCATGCAGATGGGCAAGCTCGTCGACGATGGTCGAGGGAAAGCCCAAATCGTCCGGTCCCATGTCGTCCTTCATGGTGGCACGGACGGCGGCCTTGACGAATGTATCGAGTTCGTCGACTCTGCAACGCAACTCGGACAAAGAAAAGGGTAGAGGTGTTCTTGGCATGAGGGATGTTTAGCGAATAAGTGCCGTATGGTTTTCGCCGATCCGTCATTTCAAGAAATAAAGAAAGGGCGTGAACTTTCACCGTCATCTCAGGCTCGCCAAAGCCCTCCAAACCGGCTACGGTCGCACGCCCCGTTCGGGGCGTCGATCCAGTAGCTACGTTTGGAACAAAATTGGCGATTTGAGATGAGTAGCTGGGACGCTAACGCGTGAACTAATTGTATATCAACAGGTTATCTTTACATGATTGTCTTTGAGGGGGATGAAAAATTCGGTAAACGACCAATTTCAGGATCCATTTTACCCTGAAAACGTCGCCGTTATCAAGTCCCGTAGGTCAATTTTTGCCAGATCAGGTAACGGGGTTCCGTTTTACTTGTAGAGAAACATTCCATTTGTCGCTCCCACAGCCCTCGTTTCCGGGAGCGGCAGGCGAAAGCCGAAGAGGGCTGGCGGCCGCCGGAGGAAACTCCGGCGGTTCGTTTTTTCTGGGGAGCAGAAATGCAAAAAACTGCCTCAAAATTTTGCAGTTCGGTTAGTTTTCAGAAGTGAAAATGAGATCGCAGATGGACCTGCCGCAACGTCTCGACTTCGGGCTGCGATTCGGGTAGAATCGGTATTGTTTCAAGCAACGGAGGAGTCCATGATCGACCGAATCGCCCGTGAAAAAACGGTTGCCGCCATTGAGGCGTACATGAACGACGAAATGAAGGCGTTCGCCTTCGACGACGCTCTGTACGATATTGCCGCCGGAACCAAGGATGAAGCCGTCCGCGAAGCGACGCAGGTTCTCTGGTATTTCTATGACGACTTGATCGACCATCCGATCCATGCGAACAAGTTTCAGTGGAATTTCATGTACCGAATCATTCTGTTTCTGCGGAGCAATGCGGAACTTGAAAAGAAATGGATTCGCCGTTGGTCGTTGACGCAGATCATGGCGTTCGGTTTGGCTCTTCTTCTCGCCGGAATTGGTTGGACGCTCGGTGCAAGTTGGCCGCTATTGATCGTGTGGATTGTTGCCGGGGTGCTGACATGGGAAATCGACCGCCGGATTCGAGCTCCCCATCGTAACCGTTTGGTCGGTTGTCCCATCGACATTGATGTTTTTCCGTTCGACTCGTCGCTGGACATCCTGCGTGCCGCCCGGTCGGTGCCGGATTTTCACAAACGCCGCTTTCCACCGGAACTCGCCGACCGCCGCATTCGGAATCGTTGGCTGGAAGCGGAAATTCACCTCCCGCGATTCATCCTGTTGCCGCTTGGCTTCGTCGGCTGGACGATTATGCTGCCGTTCGTTTTACTCGGCCATCTCTTTCCGCTGTACGTCTGCCGCCGTAATGTGATCATCTCGATTTCGTAAAACGGTAGAGCAAGACAATGTCGTTGACGGCGACCATGAAATCAACATCAATCGACTCGCGGTCAAGATGAATCTCTTTTGTTTCCCAACCGCCACCCGGCCACGGATACAGTCATTGCTTTCCTATTAGTGGTTTCAATTCATCTCTTAAATGCTTTTCCAATGTTGCAAGCAAACACTTCATGGCATCTTTAGTTCTACTGTCGGGCCCTACTTTCATTACGAAATACGAGTATTCAAAGGTGTTGTCTGAATGCAACTTATTACGTTCTGATATTTTAAGCCCATATGTTGTATGCTTTGTTTGTTGATGGATGTGTTGCTTGATGCGTTCTGCTAAACTTTCCGATTTTCCAATATAGAAGCAAGTTGAACGTCCGATTTCCAGAGGCTTGAAACGGTGTTGTATGACTGCCGGTGAACCAAGTATCTTTTTGCCGCTCAAGTCTGTTTCCCAGTAATCTTTCAGTTCTTCATGGGTTGCAATCCTCTTTTTCGGTTTAATATGGAAAGCATATACGCCCCAGGAATTTTTACCGATGTTATCGATTTTGATTCTCGAAAAATCATTGCTCAAAGCAATTCTGTTGTTTTTTAGCTGCGCCGAAATAGCACTCAGATTATGTTTTATAAAATCGTCACAAGCATTTTGAATTATTGCAACAATGTTTTTTGTTTCGATGTTCGCTTTCATGAGTGTTGTGCTTTGCAATAATTGTTGCGATGAACGAGAGACAGTCCCAGAGAAACTTGTCGATCCGTTGTCATAATCTAACTGTATGCTTGTTTTTCAACTCCGGTACATTTCCGTCGGACGCAGTTCGTCGAATTCATTCCGCTCGAACAAGTGCTGCCTGAGTTCGAGGCAGAAATGGCATTTGCCGATATATCCAGCGGCGTCGGGCTCGAACTCCGGGGCGTGACGTTTCCATGCTTCGACCGGGCCGCCATCGCACAAGGCCGTGAAGAACGGAGCGGTTTCTGCATCGACCGCCGGATGCAGATCGCCGACATTCGCGATGGAAATGCCGGGACAATGCCCAGTGAACAAATTGCCGTGCGGGTCGATATGGAAATGCGACGTCGAACGAAACGTCCGACCACAGGCATCACCCTCAAACTTTTCGACCGGATACCGTTTCAAGCCGTCGGAGAGCCGCTTCGCCGCCCGACCGCAGGGATTCAGGTAGGAATGAATGTTCCAGAGCGTGCCGTCGGAGGGATCGATACCGAGCAGACGGCACGATTCATGGAGTGGATATTTTTTGTCGTGATCCGGCAGCCGTTCCATGAGCCGCAACACTTCGCCGGTCCAGACGAACGCTCCACCGAAAACGCGGTTTGCCGCCCGAATCGCCGTTTTCGTGACATTGAGCGGAATGAACTCCAGATGAAACAAGGATGCACTGATGAGTACGCCCGGCAATCCGGCGTCGCGGAGTTTTTTGAAACCGTTTATCGCGGTCTGCTCATCGACACACCAACCGCCGTTGGTTTCCAGATAGTCGATCCGCACGCCATGCCGGACGGCACTGCGAATCGCGTAGAGCAACCGGTCGAAAAAGAGCGTACACTCGCCGCCGCCGAAGTGGATGCCGTCGAGCGACCGTTCTTTCGCCAACGCCGTCATGGTGCGTTCGATCATCGTTTCGCTCATCACCTCCTCGGACGATTTCGGCGAACAACAATAGAGGCAATGCCGACAGGCGTTGTCGCACTTGTAGGTCAGCATCACGCCGCCGGAATGCAGAGGTGGGATTGTAAATGTCATGAAAATCAGTCTATCATGAAAATGTTCATTTATCCAGATGGATCAGGGCTGCCAGATTCATTTCTTTTTCGCGTTTCTTCCAGCGGCATGTTTTGTAAAGTTCGAATCCAAAAGCGTCCGCAGATCTTTCGGCACGTCAAGCAGGGCGAATAATTCCTTCGCGTTTTCCAAGGTCATGTTGTAAGCCCGACAAAGATCGTCGTTATCCAGCGAAGGAATCGCACATTGGTATTTATCGTACCACTCCGGCGATATCTCGTGTTCAAGCCCTTTGGTCGGGCTCTCCCAATGCTCCGTCGCGTTGCATGCCAGGCGGATCAGCGAAAGAAAATGTTTCTGTACAAAGCCGAAGGCCATTACGGCATGGGCGTTCTCGCCTCGGGCAATCAAATTTCGCGTCCACAAAAAGGCGTTGAGAAACGATTCGGCAATCCAGCGGACATTTTCGGGATCATGCCAATTCGGCTTGACGACTTCGATGGAATCTAAAACTTGGGCAAGTCGCCCATCTTTGTCGACGAGCTTCATTTTGTCGGCATGTTCGAACGAAATGAAGCCTTGCCAGGTTTTGGTCGTCTCCATGTCGTCGATGGTTCCGAAATGAAATTCACCCCGGATCATGCTTTCGAAGATTGCAACCTCCGTGCCATGCTCGTTCGTGAAAAACATCGCCACGGGCCGAATTTGCTCCACCCAATGCCTTGAATTGAAGCTTGTTTTATCGTTCAGATAAACGTAAAACTCGACATCGGAATACTTGTCGCCCTCGCCTCGGATGAACGAGCCATACATCAACACGGCGGAGACGTTACCGTCCGCTTGGGCATTTTTCTTGACCGTTTCAATGATCTTGAGTTGTTCCATCGATTATTTCCTTCACATAAGGCGTCGAATCCGGGCGGCATTGTCCCGCTGGACGGTTCGAGCGTACTTCACATTGGGCAGGCCGAACATCATGGCGTAGAAGTAAGCGTTCGGTTCGAGGCCCAAAAGCGGCCGGATCGCTGGCACGGCATCGGCGGTGATTTTCAACATGCCGCACCAGGTCGTACCCACTCCGGCGGTCTGGGCCAAGAGTTCAAAGTACGCCAGCGTCAGCACCGCATCCTCCTGGCCACAATGGGCCCGACTTCCCGGTGAAACAATCAATAGATGCGGGGCTCCACGAAAAAAATGATCCGTTCCGTCCTGACGGTAAGCCGCCGCCGCTTGCCGGAGGAAATTCGTTTCATCGAGACCGGTCTCTTTTTCGACGGCCGAAACGACTTGCTCCAATAAACGTTCGATATCCTTGCGGTCGTCGACTACGGAAAACGTCAAGTCGCAGTCATTGCAACCGGTCGGAGCATGGGCGATATCGGCAAGCAGTTTTTCGATCACCTCGGCGGGAACATTATCGTGCTTGAATTGCCGAATGCTCCGACGACCACGAACGTAAACTTTCATTTGTTCATACGACGGGAAACAACCGGATTGGATCGGCAAACTGTTTTCCGGCATCAAACCGCAAATGGAAATCGCGCCGGTCGGACAGACGGCCAAACAGTGTTGGCAACGAATGCATGTTTCTTCCGCAGCTTCATCGATGAACGGAATCGAATCAGAGCGTTGGATGATATGGACAGGACAATCCTTGACGCAGGCATCGCAACGAATACACTTGTCTTTGGCGACAGTAAATTGAATCTGGGACATTTTAACAGGGCTGGGTTGGAGGGCATAAAATCAAAGCGTCTTTGAATCCGACGGAAAAACGCTTGACGCATCTATTTTATCAGCAATGCTCGAAAATGGGAGGAGAAGCCTTGGAAGAAAAATAACCTCATTGAAAGATTATTGATTCACTGATCCGCCAAGAATCGAAATAACGCAACCCGCCCAATAACGACATTCATCCTTGGTAAAAGATTGGATCGATTCATGCTTCGGAGATTGAAAAAGATGTCCTCGAAGCCTGCCGAAGAAGAGACTCTTGAGGAGCGGAGCGAGAATCTGCCAGTTCGGTTCGGGAAGGCTGTTTGTTGGCAGCATTGCAACATGGACGATCTTGGAATTGCATCGAACCACTTTGGCGAGCAGTTCGGGTTCATCCATGCAGATGACGCAATTACGAATATTCGGCGAACCCAAACGAACAACGGCGTTGACTTCCGGTTCAATTTGCACTGTGGTCAAAACCGGCCAGCGATGTTGTTTGCTGTATTTGACGAGTTTCTTCATGTCATCGCCGATTTCTGTTGGCATGGTGGGAATCCCCAGAACTTCGACGATCGGTTTGAGAAATTCGATGTTGCAGCTGCTGAGAAAAGTCGGGCGAAAATCCATGCCGATCATCGGAAAGATAATGGGAATGGAACAAGCGGACAAGAAGGGTGTCAAATAGCCGAGCCATTGAGAGATCGTTTGGCGTTCCTCGATCGGAATGTCCGATCGATTCGTATCGAGATCGGGCGGCTCCAAATACTTGGCCGGAAAATTGTCATCAAGGAACCTTGCCCGGTACGGCTTCTGGATCACGCCTTTGGTCTTCGAGAGTTGAAATTGCGGAAACTCCAAGCGTTGGGTCTTGCCATTCCATCCGACGGAAGCGATGGTCTCAATCGGTTTCAGTGAGCTCATCGCACGGATCAGTTGTCGATAGAAACGGTTTTTGCATCGAAAGGTCGGCTCAGGCAGTCCGGCCCGACGAATCACTTCGGCAACGGTTCCGATCGGGTTTTTGTCAAACAGATTGACCGGCGAATCGAAGGAGATCGTTCGACCTTCGAACAGGATGCGACCTCGATAGATTTTTCGAACATGTCGTGCCGTAAAGTAGACATGATCCAGAAAACATTTCGCATCGGTGACGAAAACAGGCGAGTCCTGTCTTGTCGTTTTGCGAAAAATCCCGGCGGCTTCCTCGAAGACATCGTACTGGCCGACCGTGACTCGGCAGGGCTTTGGACTTCGCAGGGCCATCCGACGCATGGGATTCGATGGCGGAAGCTGAGAAAGACATGTCTCGAACCGCTGTGGTGTGAGTGTGATTTGCTTCAGTTCCTCGACGGCTAGCTCTGGCGGTATCCTCTTGAAATGCCGGTCAAGATAAACCGGCCAAGGTTGAGCGTCCGAAGGCATTTTTTCAAGGGCCGTCCATGTAGGACGAAATCTTTGGAGATCCTTGTTGCCGCGTTCGTCGTCTTTTGGATAAGGTCGAAACGGATCGTAAAGAAGAATCTTTGCGTCCTGCTCAATCGCGGTTCGAACGGTCCACGGTTGATGGTTCTGCATCCAGAATGTTATGTCACGGACGGAATGGAACGGCAACCAGTTTACCGTCCGATATTGCGGCATGCTCTCAAAATCGTCGATCCAACCGATGAGTGGCTGGTCCGGCGTTTCCTCGTATTGTAGATGGGTACGAATCAAATGGAGTGGATTGTTGTAGGCGATCAAATGTCCCTTGCCGTTTTCTTCCGAACGGCAAATCGTACGATAGGCCCGTGGCGGCAGGATGAACCCCGTGTCGTCCGTTCGATGGCCGAAGTCCGGAAAAAGACGAATGATGTAATCCTGTGGGTATTCTCCCTTACGGCCGATGCAGAGGATACCGCAAAAATGACCGGGTACGTCCTGAAGCGGAATGACAAGCACGAGATTCCAGCCGGGACCGTGGAACAATCGGGCCGGTGAGGTGTTTGGACGAATCCGACCACTCAGTTCGTCGTAAAGATGCGGATAGAACCACGACTCGATCGTCATGTAATCCGTGATGCCGAAAAGACCTTGAGAAAGGTTCGAGCGTTGTTTCCAAAACGGAAAAGAGTCCGGCGAGCGGGGATCGGTGTCGACGGCCTCATGCTCCATCGGCGAATATCGATAGCGGTCCGCTCGGTTCAACGATACTTCGATTTCCGGTTCACCGCCCAAGGATTGGCGTAGATCAAGCGTTTCCAGAAGCTGATGGAGTGAATGTTGGTTCAGGCCGTGCTCTGGATAATGCTGTTGCAACGAATAATTGAGGTGGAGCCGCTCCTGCAACAGATCGGCAAAGCGTTCGTATTGGGCACGATGGAAAAGATAAACGTCGATTTCAGTCTTGATGACACGATGCACATTGTGCTGAAAGATGAGATATTCGACGGCCTCTCGGTCCGTACAGCGAAGTTCGAGCATGATGAGTCCGACGGGATCGGTCGCGAAACCACACTCCGGACAACAGGCCCATTCGTCGCCCAAGGCCCGGCGGTAAACTCGAAGTTCCGAATCGCGACAAAATGGGCAATACGGCGTTTCGGGTCGCCGGTCATCAAAGGCGAGTTTGATTCGAAGCGGATGGAGTTCATGGCGTTCAAATTGTTGTCGAAGCAGAGCGGCAACGGCGTGAAATCGGAAGCGGCTTCCGAGGAAGACGCCGGTTTCTTCAACATTTCGTCTTGATCGCCGTTTCTTCACTTTTCAGTTTTTGTGATAAATTTTCGAATACTTTGCCCGGAGCGTCTTCAATGTGTCCGTCGACAAATCGATTTTACCGGGAGGCTGGGCAAATCGCAAAGGCGAGGGCACGGTTTGTTGCATCATTTCCGGCAACGAAAAGGATGTTTCAATCGGTTTGGAGGGGGATTCAGACAGCGTTTCCGGCTTTTTCGGAGTTTTTGGAGCGAGAGTTTTACTCAAGAGCCAAGCGATACGTCGGGAAATTCGACGGCGGGTGCGAGGGAAATATTTGCCGATCCGATGTTCGCGGAAATATTGAGAGACAGTATCGGCATCGGAGAAAATATTCAGACGACCACCATACAGATGCTGGAGTCGTTGTGCCGCTTCGGGATTTTGAGATGCTTCTTTTTCCGTCCGTCGGATATCCCGTTCAAGATGACGGTAGAAGCCAACCATGTCGTCGACAAGAGCGGCAATCTCAAGAGCTTGGCTTAGCAGACGCTCCGACTCCTCATCGCCGAGAGTTTTCGTCGCGTTTAGAAACAAGAAGAGATCGCGTTTGTCAATGGGAATCGCATCGAGCGAGTAATCGCTGAGCGTGAACTCCGGCAATCGCGGCGAGCGATGTTCCATGAGAGGAAGGATTGCATGAATTGTCTTTCGCGGTTTTCTTCGCCGGCTTGATCTTTTTGCGTTGCTTGAGCACTTTCATCAGTGCGTGGACATACGGCAACATGATCAGAAAATACACTTTGGGAACCACCCACCTGCATGGAACGTCAATGGCAACCCAACATTGATTGCTGAATTCCGTAAGCTCTGCTTGAAAGCGTTTTTTCTCCAAACCCGTTGATTCTTCCAAACTTTTTCGAAGTGAAATCGCACGGTCGAAGCAACAGATGAGCAACGCATGATAAATCTCACACACCTCAAATTCCCGTGGCGTCATATGCGTCGCATCAATGACTTGGACACCGCCAAGGTCGTTCAATCTGGGAGGCGTCCGAACAAGCCGTTCCCTCGCTTGCCGGGCTTCGGCCAGCAAGTCGTCGATCCTTTTCCATTTTTTCTCGTCGGCTTTGATTTCCCTGACGAGTTTTCTCATTTCGCTGATTGACATGCGTTCATTGTAATCCGGAATCAACCGGGGCGCAATATTGAATGCCAAAAAGAAAAAAATTTCCGAATTTTTCGCCGGAGCTGTCACGCAAACGTCTAATTCGGGCTCTCTGTTCCTGACGAGTGAATCAGTTTACAATTCGTTTATCGAAAAAACAACCATGGAAACGACCACCGACCCCATTTCGGACCTCATCGGACAGGCTCGCGGCGGCAACACGACAGCGTTCGGGCAGATTGTCCGGCGGTATCAGGGGCTCGTCAGCGGCGTATTGTTCAGTGCGACCGGCGACTTTCACAAATCGGAAGACCTTACCCAAGAGACCTTTCTGATCGCTTGGAACAAGCTCGGCGAACTCCGTGAAGCCGACCACCTCGCGGCGTGGCTCTGCACAATCGCTCGGAATTTGGTTCACCGTTCCCATCGGGAAAAATCCGTGGGCACGGTTCACGGCTCAATGAT
>JBEBTM010000060.1:0-12993 GCA_040393745.1 Thermogutta terrifontis
AGGGCGAAACCGACGCCGACTTCGATTGGTGCATCGAACAGACGGTCATCTTCCCCGACGGCAAACCGCTGAACCTGATCCTCGACGACGGCGGTGACTTGACCTTCCTGCTTCACAAGCCGGAGTATGCCGAAATCATGAAGGGCGTGAAGGGCCTTTCCGAAGAAACCACCACGGGCGTTCACCGCTTGGTCCAGATGCACGCCAAGGGCGAACTCAAGGTGCCGGCCATCAACGTGAATGATTCTGTAACAAAAAGTAAGTTCGACAACCTCTACGGTTGCCGCGAATCGCTGGCCGACGGCATCAAGCGGGCCACGGATGTAATGATCGCCGGAAAAGTCGTGGTCGTAGCCGGTTACGGCGACGTCGGTAAAGGTTGCGCCCATTCGATGCGGAGCTACGGAGCCCGAACGATCATTACGGAAATCGACCCGATCTGCGCTTTGCAGGCCGCGATGGAAGGCTTCCAGGTCATGACCATGGACGATGCCTGCAAAGTCGGCAACGTGTTCGTCACGACCACGGGCTGCTGCGACATCGTCATGGCCTCGCACATGGCCCAGATGAAAAACGACGCCATCGTCTGCAATATCGGTCACTTCGACGTGGAAATCGACGTTGCCGGTCTCGAAAAGTATCCGGGCATCAAGAAGGTGGAAATCAAGCCGCTCGTGGACCGGTACACCTTCCCCGATGGTCATTCGATCCTCCTTTTGGCCGAGGGCCGCTTGGTCAACCTCGGCTGTGCCACGGGACATCCGTCGTTTGTCATGTCGAACTCGTTCACGAACCAGACGCTGGCCCAGATCGCGCTCTGGACCGAACCGGAAAAATATCCGATCGGCGTTCACGTACTGCCGAAATTGTTGGACGAGGAAGTCGCCCGACTGCACTTGGAACAGATCGGCGTGAAGCTCACAACGCTGACCCCGAAGCAGGCCGAATACCTCGGCATCCCCGCCGAAGGGCCCTTCAAACCGGAACAATATCGTTACTAAACAGTGACGAACGGCGGATGCCTTGGATATGTTTTTCAAACCTTATTGCACAGTATCAAATGGATACCGTGCAATAGGTTGGGAAGCCTAGTAAACCCGGGCGCCGCGGGACGGTTTGAATTCTTCATTCTTTTCACCGACCACTTGGCCGTTGATGAGAATCTGGCCGGTCATACGATAACCTTCCGGGGGGATCATCGGGAAACGGGTTCGAAGCGACAATGTCCCACCGGCCGGGAGCCGAATTTTTTCCCAGCGGCCTTTAGTGACTTCGGCTTCGGAGTAACTGATATTGGTGAACTTGCTGTCTCGCTTTCCGTTTGTCAGGATCGACAACGCCGCGGCGGTACCGCCCGGCCGGTAGATTTCCGGAAGCGAGGTCCGTAGCACGATGTTTTCAATGTCATTCACGCCTTTATTGGTCACACTTAACACGATATCGCAGGCCCCTTCGGGAATGGGAGGCTCATCCGGAGGAGCTTGCATCAAACGGTAAAACTGAATATCCAGATTATACTGCGGAGCCCGGACGCCGGAATAAGGGCCGGTTCCCGAGGGTAGTGTCGGCGATGTCGAAGCGTTGTCGTGAAAAACCGTGGCACCGCGACCGGGAGTCGTGTTGTCCGGCGGTGGCGTTGGATAAGCAGGTTCCGGAGTGGGAATCGATGTACCGGGAATCGGACGCGGCGTGGTGTCCGGCGTGAGTCCTTGCGGGTAGAAAACCGCCTTGGGCCAGATTTCGCCCGGTGCGACGGCTCGAACCACGGCACGTAGCGTAGCCACGCCATGAGCGGGGACCGTCATGCGCCAAAGGTAGGAGTCGTTTTCCTTCTGGGCCGGCAGGTCGCTGCTGACCAGCGTGACCGAGGGTGGAAGCTCAAGAACCAAAATGCCTTGGCCCGGCGACGAGGCTTTATTCGTGACGCTAATTTCATAAGGAATATCCTGGCCCTGTCCGACTTCCGGGGGGCCTTGGATGCGCACCGGGAAATTCGTACTGCCCGACCAGGCTTGCCGAACCGTTTCGCTGCCCACGGTCACCCGGCGGTCCGAACCGTCCGTACCCGCGGGCCGGATGATCCGGATAGCGATATTATTCGTACCGGAAACATGTTCCCTCTGCATTAAAACGACTGAAGCCTGGCCCGAGGCGTTGGTCGAGACTTCGATTTTCTGGGCCAAATCGGGCCCGAACCCCGCAGCGGGACCATTGAGGATTTCGTACTGGATAATCCAGTTGAATCTCGGCTGTCCGTTCGTGCGTCGCAGGAGCGTGGTCGTGAGCACCCGACTTTCGCCGACCGGCGCGATCGTCAACCGGGGCAGCACCCACTGGGCGTCGACCCAATGAATAATGCCCACATCGCTGCGTTTGGCCCAGTTTTTCATGTCGGGTGCGTAAGCGGTGACATGTGAGGTGCCTTCGCGCATGGAATTGACCGAGATCCAGGTTTGGCCCCGGAGCAGGTGAATGTCGTCGTGGGTTTCCTCGGTGCCCCGGTCCAGGGTTTGATAAAGCTGGCTCGTTTTCGTGATGGCATGACTTTCCGTGACTTTTTTGGCCCGGTTGAAGTCGAGCCGAAGGGGATCGCAACAGGAGCCGCCGTCGATCTTTTGGATCGATCCCACACCTTCGACGGTCCATTCGATTTTTTCGTTCGTGATGAGCCGGTCCCGGCTGCCGAGGTAACTGGAAATCATGACGACTTCACTGCCCACAGGTGCGATTTGTTCCCGGGGCGTCATGATCACGGCGGGGCCTTCGACGGGGACGGTGGGCAGCGCGTAACCGCCGGTGTCGGCAAAAACCTGGGTGGGCTCGGATTCCGGCGAGGCGATCAGGGCCGTATTGATGCCGCGTACGCCGCTGCCCATGGCCGTCGCCGTGGAACCGTATTGGGGAATACCGTTGCTACCGGGCAAGGCCGCACCCAAACCGCCGGGCAAAGTATGTTCCGGAGCGGAAGGACTGCCGGAATAAACGCTGGCGGCCGGAATCGCCGGATCGGGAGGTGGGACGATGGAAGAGGAGTTTGACGCTTGATCACGTCGACCGAAAAGATTGCAGTCGGAAGGCAGAACGCCTTGTAGCGGACAACTATCGAAAAGCCGTTCGCCATAGGGATCGAACCCGCTTCGAGGCAAAGATCGGCATCCCGACGCGCAGAGCCCCCCCAATCCCGCGAGCAGGATCATCGTGAGCAGTGCCGGTTGTCGGAGTTGCGCGAACATTTCTTAATGAGGAATGGAATAATGAGCCTGAAGCCTCTACACTCTGGCATACCATAGGTTGGAATTTGTGGCGGTGGCGTAAAACTTTAGGATTTCGTAAAATTTTCCAGCGAAAAAGAGTCGGCTTTCCCGGAATAACCGTTGCAGTCCGCGCGATACTCCAAAAGCGATTCCCCTGCGACCGCAGATCGCCGTTCGTTTGACATCGGGCCGACCGCTCACTGAAATACACTTGGAAAATTGGACTTGACATCGGAGACGGGATTTCGTAAAAGCGGTTCTGATACCCTGCTTTTTTTGCCCACGAAACCGAATCACGACCATGACGACGCGTTTTTTTTTCCAGTCCTGCCGCCTTGTCTTCAGAGCCGTTCTCCTTTTGGCCCTGTCGGGTTCCTCCGGCATCGCTTCGGAGCTTCGGCCCTCCATTGTCCGAATTACGGTCAATGAAGCCACGGTCCGCAGTGCGCCCGACCGGGACGCCTACGCCACATCGCAATTGAAACAGGGTGATAAAGTCGAAATCTATCTCGAAGTCGACGGTTGGTGTGCCATCCGTCCGCCCGGCGGTAGTTTTTCCTGGGTCAGCGCCCAGTATGTCAATTCGGGTGAGAATAGCGTCGGCACGGTCGTCGTTGATGGTTTGGCGTCCCGCATCGGGAGCGAAATGGGCGAGTTCGGTGGAACGGTCCAGGTGAAACTGCGTAAGGGCGAAAAAGTCTTGATTCTCGATCGCGTGGAAACGCCGGAAAATCCACTCAGCCCCAGTTGGTTCAAAATTGCCCCGCCCAGCGGTGAATATCGCTGGGTCCATCGGGATTCGTTCAAACCGCAGCCGGAAAAACCGCAAATTGACCGAGCCCAGCTTGCCCAAACGCCGCGGCGGCTTCCCAAAGAATCGTCTTCCATCCGGCAAGTCGTGTACGAAAACGAATCCGCCCCGGCCAAACCGCGCCCGGCGGCTGCGGCAAGAACCGAATCCCGGAACCCCGAAGACATTGACCGTTCCTTGGACGAAGTCCGTCGGGCTGTGACCCCACCCACTGCGGTTTCCGGCGATCTTCGGGATTTCCCCCCGGCCGTTTCACGCATTCGGGCGGCGGCACCGGTCGGCCCGGTTCCGGGGCATGCATCGACGGATTCCTTCCAGAAAACCTACGAGGAGCTCAAAACGGCCACGCTGTCAATTCTAACCCGGCAGGCGGACGATGAGGAATTCGAAATCCTGATCGAACGCGGCAAACAGCTTTACGGCGAAACGACCACGGATCGGGACTTGGAGAAAGTATTCCATCTTGTTGAAACGCTCCAGCGGACCCGGCTCGTTCGTCAGGAAATTGCCATGCGACGCGGCTTCCGGACCAATCCGCTGCTCACGCCGCCTCAAGCGAATCCGGCCACGGCGAATCCTTATGCGGCCAATGCCCACGCGATGGCGAACCGGACGCACCCCTGGAACAGCGGAGCCCCGATTCCCCGGACGAACGAATCGGTCGTCCCGGCCCGCAACACCGGCGCCGTCCGGGTCGCCGAACACACCGAGGCGGTTCCAAATCACGGCGTTTCCCAGTACAAACCGCTGGCCCTGCATGAAGCCGAAGACGCTCCGCTCATCCCCGAGGAAACGGTCACGTTCGACATGATGGGCCGCTTGGGCGCTTTCGACGATATTCCTGAAGGTTATCCGCCGTTCGCCCTGGTCGACGACAACGAAGAAATCATCTGCCTGCTCACACCGGGCAAGGGGCTCGACTTGGAGCCGTTTGTCGGCGAGATCGTCGGTGTCAAGGGTCGACGTGAATTTTATCGAGTGGCCGGGGAAGCGGACAAAAGGCACGTCACGGTCCTCGAAGCGTTTCTTTTGGAGGAACGCTGATCTCCCAAGAGCCCCTAGTGGAACGAAGCGCAACTTGGGGATTCGATGCTTACGACTTCTTTTCGCTTCGATGTCGAACCGCGGCGGCGACGAAGCCGTCAAAGAGCGGATGGGCTTTGGTCGGCTGCGATTTGAACTCGGGGTGATATTGTACACCGACGAACCAAGGATGCTCCGGAATCTCGACGACTTCGACCAGACTTCCGTCAGGGCTTGTTCCCGCGATGAGCAGGCCCGCTCCGCTGAGCCGATCCCGGTAGGCGTTGTTGAATTCGAATCGGTGTCGGTGCCGCTCGGAAATGTATTCTTCGCCGTAGGATTCAAACGACCGACTTTCTCGTAACAATTTCGTCGGTTGAGCTCCGAGTCGCATCGTGCCACCTTTATCGGTGATGTTTCGCTGTTCATCCAGAAGTGAAATGACCGGGTTCGGTCCCCCGGGAGCGAATTCGGTGGAATCGGCGTCCTGCAATCCGGCGACATGTCGGGCAAATTCGATCACGGCGCATTGCATCCCGAGGCAAATTCCGAAGAAAGGAATCTTTTCCTCCCGGGCTTTTCGAATCGCTTCGATCTTTCCTTCGACGCCCCGGTCGCCGAAACCGCCGGGCACGAGAATGCCGTCCACGCCTTCGAGCTGATCCAGCGTAAGCTCATCGCTGGGGATGCGTTTGACCCGGATGTTGGCCCGGTGCTCGATGCCCGCGTGATCCAGCGATTCATAAATCGATTTGTACGCGTCTTTGTGAACGGCGTATTTTCCGACCACGGCCACCGTGATTTCGTGCAGCGGATTCTTGAGTCGGTCGATAATGTCATACCAGGGCGAAAGGTCCGGCGCGTTACGAAAACCTGCGGCCTTGGGAAGTCGGCGGCATTTTTCACCGGGCACGGAATCGGGCCGCCAGAAGAAATCCACGACGCGCTGGTCCAAACCGTGTTTTTGTAGCGTTATCGGAACTTCATAAATGGAAAAATCGGCGTCCTTTTCTTCGATCACATCCCGGGGTTCCAGGTTGCAGAAAAGCCCGATTTTATCCCGTTCGGCGGCGCTGATTTCGTACTCCGTCCTGCAGACCAGGATGTCCGGTTGGATGCCGATTTGTCGGAGCCGACCCACGGAATGCTGCGTGGGTTTCGTCTTGAGTTCCCGGGACGATTTTAAGTACGGAACCAGCGTAAGGTGGATGAACAGGCAATTTTCCCGGCCGACGTCCAGTGCGAACTGGCGGATCGCCTCCAAAAAGGGCAGGCTTTCGATGTCGCCGACGGTCCCGCCGATTTCAGTGAGGATGACGTCCACGTTTTTGTTGCGGAGACTGCGGATGGCCCGCTTGATCTCGTCGGTGATGTGGGGGACCACTTGGACGGTTTTACCGAGATATTTTCCCCGGCGTTCACATCGTAAAACGTTACGGTAAATCTTGCCCGAAGTCCAACTGCTGAATTTCGTCAGCGGAGCGCCGGTAAATCGTTCGTAATGCCCCAGGTCGAGGTCGGTTTCCGCGCCGTCATCCAGGACGTAGACTTCACCGTGTTGGTAGGGGCTCATCGTTCCCGGATCGATGTTGAGATAAGGGTCCAGTTTCTGCATTCGGATCGACAATCCACGAGATTCCAAGAGCAAGGCCAACGAGGCGGAAGTAAGTCCTTTGCCGAGGGAACTGACGACGCCGCCGGTGATAAAAATATGTTTGGTCATGGGAGAAACTCGGACGAACCGGAATAAAATGAAATAAAAAAGCCGGATGCGAAGCGAAACTTCGAGGTTGAATCCGTGATTGCGTTGTGTTTATTTTGTACGATTTCCAACGAAGCGGGCAATGGCGATCAAGGCTTTCACGGCTTCGGTCGTGGGGAAGACGTCCAGGGATCGGACGGCTTGGTCGATGAGTCGGCCGGCTTCATTTCGGGCTTCTTCCACGGCTCCGCTACGGTGTAATCGGGTTGCGATTTCCTCCGCGATTTCAGCGTCCAAGTGCTCCCGCCGAAGCCGGGTCAGCGTATCCTGTCGATCTGTTTCGTTCGCGTCGCGGAGGTACAATATCAGGGGCAACGTGGGTTTGCGGTTGATCAAATCGGTACGGAGCGTTTTGCCTGCGGTGTTTGCCTCGCCGACGAGGTCCAATATATCGTCGATGACCTGGAACGCAAGGCCGAGTCGATGGCCGAACTGGCGGAAACGTTCCGTCGTGGTCTCGTCCGCCCCGGCGTAATGGGCTCCGAGTTCCGCGCTGCAGGCGAGCAGGGGGGCCGTTTTTCCGGCGATCACGTCGAAATATTCCTCGCATGTCATGTCGAACCGGCCGATGGTGCCGATCTGGCGGAGTTCGCCTTCGCAAGTTTTTCGGCAGGCGTCGGTCAGACATCGGAATCCGTACATTTTTTCTTCCCGAGTCATGAATTCCAAAGCCCGGGTCAGGAGAATGTCACCGGCGAGTACGCCGATCTGGGCGTTCCAGCGAACGTTGACGGTGTCCAAATGGCGACGGATCGAGGCTCCGTCGAGAATGTCGTCGTGGATGAGTGAAGCGGTGTGGATGAATTCGACGGCCGTAGCGGTGCGGAGGTGACTTTCCGTAACAGCGCCGACCGCCTTGGCCGTGAGGAAGAGCGTCGCGGGTCGGAGCCGCTTGCCGCCGAAACGGAAACTGTACCGGACGACGTCACCGACGAACGGGTCCACGGAATCCAGCGAACGCCGGGCAAGCTCTTCCATGTCGTTCAACTCGCGGTCGATCAATCGGTAGGCTTCTTGGACGTCTTGCATGTCGGTAGGTTGGAGGCATGTGTTTCGGGAATCGGATTCGGCTTGGGAATCGGGCAGCGTCGATGTCGGTATCGTCAAGGTTCTCCTCCAACCTCCGGCGTCAAGTCTCCGGTTTCGTTCTCTTTTTCACGTCCAAAATCCGCTTTGAGGAACCGGTCCCGGCCGAGAAATTCCATTCGAGCCTCGCGGGGGTCCACGCTGACCCGGAAATCCTGGAGAATGAGCACGTTATTCTGCGGGTCGGCCGGCACGAAGCTGCGAAAACGCAACTCTCCCGAACGTTTGTCGATGCCGAGCAAACCCGTGGAAATCAGTTGCGGCTTGAGGGGAATATCATCCCGGATACTCACGGCGAACAATTTAACCGGTGACCGGCTTGGAATTTCCAGAACCCGGAACCAATCGCGGACCGGCACGGGGGCGTCCCAGCAGGGGTTGCCGTCGAGATCGTAAAGCTGGAGGATGGCGTTGCCCGCACCGCGACAGATCAGGTTCTGCGGCGGGGTTCGTACCCGGGTTCGCCAGTTTGTCGATTCCTCGGGCTCCGGTGTTTTGTACCCTTCCGAGCCTGGTTCACCCGACCCGGTTTCGTCCGTCTCGCCGGAAACTTTGCGCGAAACGGCATCGATTTGCGTGGTCTCGGCGAAGTATACGAGAAACTTGTCGCCGACCAACTCGACGTCCAAATCGCAGGTTTGCCGGCCGTCGAATTCGTTGTTTTTTCGTTCGGGAAGTCTCACGCCGCTGCGTCGGCCCCAATCACCGTAAGGACCGAGGATGTCCCGCTTGGTCAACAAGTCGTAAATTTGTAGCGAGTGAGTATCCCAGGAGACCGTGGCCAAAAACCGGCCGTGGTGGAATGTTTGCAGGGCTGATCCGGTCGAAATGCCTTGCCGAACCAGGTACAGCGGGATCGACGGCGTTTTCTTTCCGGCGGTGCGCCATTGAGTATTATTCGTCACCTGGAGGGCCCGGAGCCGCTTCTGGTAAAGCTCGCGCAGATCGCAGAGCATGAGTTGGTATTTCCGCGTGGAACCCTGCGACGCCGCGGTCATCAGGTCGAGAAAGACGAGGTTCGTTCCGAACGACTGGACGATCCGTGACGGAATATTGCCCGAGACAAGTTCGCTTCCGCTGCGGGCATCGATGCCCACGGCCAATTCCTGCATGGGATAAACGACGAACAGGTGTTCGTGGTCACCGTACAGGGATGCGGTGCCATTCCGCAATTCCCGGCTCCAAAGTGTTTTGCCCGTTTCGGGATCAAGGCCGTAGAGTTTTTTCGTGTCATGATAACAAACGATTTGCGGCGAGAGGAAAACCGCTTGGCCCGCGGGATTTGCGAAATCGTGCTCCCGGAGTGTGAGGGAACCGCGTTGTTCCCGGAACGAAAATCCCGTGGAAACTTTGCGATGCCAGAGGACGACGGGAGAGCCGCCTTCAAGGCGGAACGTATCAAGCAGGAGCAGATCGGAACTGTCGTCGGTCGTATTGACCAAGAGCAGTCGATGCTCGCTGCCGCAGAGAAAAGTGCCTGCTGAGCGAAGGTGGTTGTCTTGGAAGTCGAAATTAATGTTGCGTAAAGATGAACTCTGCTGATCGATTTCAAAGCCGTATCCCTCCAGGGGAAACCGCCAGAGCGTGTTGCCGAAATCGTCGTAGCAGGCCAAGGTTCCGTCCTGATTACCCGGTGAGGTGTATTCCATGACATGGCTGTTCGCGGCATGAAAAGGCGAGTAGGAACCGTACAAAATCAGGCTTTGTTGATTGCTGATGGGGCGTCCGCCGGTCTGGGCTTCACGATAGATCCGGGTAACGGCCGAATCCAGCGGCGTCTTTTTTTCCTCGCGTGGGAAGACCTTGCCTGCGGGCCAATGCTTGTCGGCCTGTTCAAGGGCCATGCGATCGCAAATGCCCGGCCGACGAAAGGCTTCTTCGGCGATTTTCGCGGTTTCTTCGTCGTAATATCGAGCCAACATGCGGAGGTAATAACAGGCGTCGACGTAGTTCCCGACGGCTTCAAGCCAGTCGGCCAGACGCTTCACAACCGTCGGTTCGGGTAGCGGCGGTGGGAAATACGGCGGCGCGGACGGCGAAGCGGCAGTCGGGCCGGCGATGTCGGTTCCCTTGACGTCCCCGGTTCGAATCGCCAGGGAATCGGGCAGGAACCACTGGGCCGGAATTCCGACCCGATTCTCCAAGTCCGAATAGGCATGCCGTTGGAGAAGCTGTTCCCGGTACAGTGTTTCAGCATCCGTTTTCGCGTCCTGGCGGAACATATCCAGGAAAACCCGCCATTGAAGCAAAAGGGACGACTGGATCGTTTCCTGTTCCCAATAAGGCCGAATGGCGAAAGGCAGTAAGCGGGCTGAATATTCGGACAAAAACGCCTGTCGATTCGCCTCGGCCTCGCCGGATCGGATTTCCTCGAATAGTTCGGAAGCCAGACGGTTTGAAATATCCCGGAATGCGCGGGACGTCTTGGCGTTCTCCTCGGCTGTGGCTCCCAGGATTCGGTGGAGCCGACTTCGGAATCCGGCGCCGGAATCCACCGTGATTTCCCGGCTGATTTCGAGATAAAACGCCTTCTTCAAGTAATCGGCGTATTCTTCAAAACGCCCGTTTCGGCGTGCGCCGTCGGCGAGAACGAACAGGATGTCGCCGAGTTGTTCGGGAAATTCGGCCAGCGATTGCAATTCGGCGGCAGCGGAAGACCAAGTCGGATAATCGCTTCGCATGGCATCGGTGAGAATGCTTCGAAGTCGGGCCGTGGCGGTCTCGGATGGTTGACTTCGAAGCGAACGCCGTAACAAGTCGATGGCTTCGGTGGTATTGCCCTCCGCACCGCGCAGCCGAGCCGTGAGTAGCAGCGCTCGTGGATCTTTGGCATCGGCGGCTAAAAGCGCTTCGGCCCGAACGCGAAGCGGCTCACGTTGATCGAAGCTGGAAATCTGGACCGGCGACTGCGAGAAATACCGGCCTTGGAGGGCGACCAGGTTGCCCAGCGGAAAGTTCGAATGATAGGAAAAATCGATCGACGTTTCGGGAACGCCGCCTAAGCTCGCCGGACGGTTTTCGTCACCCTCGCCCATGGCAAGCGAATCGTCGGAATGTGTTGCGATCAGGTCCAGTGTGCCCTGGTCCAGATCGATCCGTGCCATGGAACCTTGCAGGAACGGCAGGAAATAATGCCGTCCGCTCTGGATGCCCAATCCGCCGGGTTTAAGTTGTCCGGGAAACTCGAGCCGGGCTCGGCCGATCGGTGGCTTCGGGGCGTTTCCCGCGGCATCCTCGGCGGCTGGATGTACGAAATCCCGAACGGACTCCCCCGTGGTCATGGAAACGGCATGGAGCGCCGTCGGCGTAACGATAAAGGCGGTTCCGTTGCGAATGCAGGCGATGTAAAGGGCCGTCCGCCAGTTGTATCGGCTTTCCGTCCAGAACAGTTCGCCGGTGAGCAAATCGACGCAGTGGAGCGACGGCTGGTCGGGAGGGGCGATGAGAACCCGATTACCATCGACGATCATTGAGGGAACCTGCCAACCGGATTGGGCGAAAAAACGTTGAACGGACGCGGACTCCCAACCGGTTTGAGAATCTCTGTAACGGTTGGGCATCATATTCCGGCCCGTTTCGGGAAGCGGTGAAGCCGTGGAATGGTAGCTGAAATTCCAGATCGGTCGACCCGTTTCCGCGTCCACGGCAACGACCTGACCCTGCCCGGTAGGACAGAGCAGCACACCGCCTGTTTCCGTGGGCGTGAGGGCGTAATAGCGACGGGCCGTCGTCGTCAGGGCCTCTCGGACCTGCGAGAGCGGAATCTGTTGCAGAAATTCACCCGAGGCCGCTTCGAACACCAGGAGCCGGATTACGTCGTCGTTTTCGCCGATCACGTAGAGCCGGTCCCGGTGGGGTAACGGGGCGCCGAGGAACCAGGTTTTGCCCAGGAATCGCTCCTCGGGCGTGAATTCATCGACCGGGGAAGCGTCTTTTTTGTCCTTGTCGGCATCGGTTTTCCTTCTCGAACCTCCCGACGAATCCCGTTTGGCCAGGTCGAATAATTTTTGCGCAAAAACATGCTTCCCCGCTCGCCAGAGAATCCTGCCCGAGGCGGCGTCCCGCGCGACGAGCGTGTTGCCGCCCTCGATGAACGGGTTTTCATAAGTCTTTCCGCCCACGTTCTGTTCCCGACGTCCACCTCGCTCCATCGTGAAAAAGGGGTCCATCATGAGCGTCATTTCCTCGATGTTGAAAATCCGGGAACCGTCGCTGCTCATTTGATGCAGCAGACGATCATGCCAGAAGAAAAAACGCAGCGGTGCCATTTCGAACCGGGTCGGTCTTGGAGGAATCATCGATGCGAAGGAATCCTGGACGTCATATCGGGAGTCCCGGGAGAGCCAGGTTCGTCGGCCCGTCTCGGGGTCCACGGCCATGACTTCAAAAAGGTTTCGAACGATCAATTTTCCACCGACCAGTAACGGTCTCGCGGCCGGAATGTATGCGTCTCGTTCCGTTTGGAGATGGCTGTAAATCTTTTGCAGGTTGTCCTGTGATTCCTGTCGGACCGTGGCGGGAATCGCCCAGTTGACTTCCAGCAGGGGTTGATCCGCCTCGGTTTCGGGGTTCTGACCCGACGTTCCCGGTGTGAGAAGCCAGCCGCGATGCTCCAGGTTTTTTGCGAAAAGTTCCGTCTCGGGCTTTCGAAACAGGGGGGCCAGCTTTTCGAGCGTTTCGGCTGCGTTGCGGGGCGTCCAGCGCTGTCCGCCTGCAAGTTGGATTTCCGGATTCGGCACCCGGCCGAAAAGCTTTTCCAAAGCCAACCGGGCTTCGTCCCGCTCACCTCGATGGAGTAGGCAACCGGCCAAAGTCAGGCTATAAACCGGTTCGAATCGAACGAGACCGCGGCCGTCGTCAAGCCGTCTGAGATTGACCAGTGCGGCATTGAAAAGCCCGGCTTCGAATTGGTCTGCCGCGAGCAGAAACACGGCTGTCTGCCCCGCCTGAGTCGGAAAATACCGCTTGGCAACGTACTGGAGCCCTTCAAGCGAACCTGAACTTATGGCCTCGTCCAAAAGCCGCTTGGCCAGGGTTTCGAATTGCAGGGCGTAGGC
>JBEBTM010000061.1:0-12954 GCA_040393745.1 Thermogutta terrifontis
AAGACGTCAAAGTCATCCCGAACGCGGAAGGAAACCGACTGACCCCGAGCGTGGTAGCCTTTACGGACAGCGGTGAGAACCTCGTCGGCGAGCCGGCCCGGCGACAGGCCGTGACCAATCCGACCCGCACCGTCGCGTCCATTAAACGCTTTATGGGCCGTCGACACAACGAGGTTGCCTCGGAAGAAAAAATGGCCCCCTACAAAATCGTCGGCAGTTCCGACGATTACGTCAAAGTTGATATCGACGATAAACAATATACCCCGCCTGAAATTTCGGCCATGACCCTGCGAAAGCTCAAGGAATCCGCCGAAGCCTACCTCGGACATAAAGTCAACAAGGCCGTGATTACAGTTCCGGCGTACTTCAACGACGCCCAGCGCCAAGCAACCAAGGATGCGGGGCAGATTGCCGGCCTTGAGGTCATGCGCATCATCAACGAGCCCACGGCCGCTTCGCTGGCTTACGGTTTGGACAAAGACGCCAATGAAAAAATCGTGGTCTTCGACCTCGGCGGCGGTACGTTCGACGTTTCCTGCCTTGAAGTGGCCGACGGCGTCTTCCAGGTCTTGAGCACCAACGGCGACACCCACCTCGGCGGCGACGACTTCGACGAAGTTTTGATCAACTTCGTGGCCGAACAATTCCAGTCGGAGCAGGGCATCAACCTTCGGAAAGACCCCATGGCGCTCCAGCGGCTCCAAGAGGCCTGCGAGAAAGCGAAGCGGGAACTCAGCTCGGCCGCCTCGACGGACATCAACTTGCCGTTTATTACCGCCGACCAAAATGGCCCGAAGCATTTACAGGTTAAACTGACCCGGGCCAAATTCGAGCAACTGACCGACCATCTCGTCGAACGTTGCCGGGGGCCCGTCATGCAGGCCCTGAAAGATGCCGGACTCCAACCGAAAGACATTGACGAAGTCGTACTCGTCGGCGGTTCGACCCGGATTCCCAAGGTTCAGGACATGGTCCGCGCGATCTTCGGCAAAGAACCGCACAAGGGTGTGAACCCGGACGAAGTCGTCGCCGTGGGCGCGGCCATTCAGGGCGGCGTTTTGGCCGGCGAAGTGAGCGATGTGGTCCTCTTGGACGTCACACCGCTGAGTTTGGGCATTGAAACCCTCGGCGGAATCATGACCAAACTCGTCGAACGTAACACAACGATTCCGACGACCAAGGAACAGGTTTTCAGCACGGCCGACGACAACCAGAGCGCCGTGACGATCAAGGTGTTCCAGGGCGAACGGGAAATCGCGGCCCACAACCGGCTCCTCGGCCAGTTCAATCTCGAAGGTCTTCCGCCGGCCCCGCGCGGCGTTCCGCAGATCGAGGTCAAGTTCGACATCGACGCCAACGGAATCCTGAACGTCTCCGCCAAAGATCGAGGCACCGGTAAGGAAACCAAGGTTCGCATCGAACAGTCGTCCGGACTTTCCGAAGCGGAAATCGAGCAGATGCGAAAAGACGCCGAAGCGCACGCCGACGAGGACAAGGCTCGCCGGGAATTGGTCGAATCGAAGAACAAGGCCGAGTCCATGTGCTTCGAGCTGGAAAAGCTGATCAAGGAACACGACGCGAACCTGAACCAGGCCGACAAAGACGCCGTATCCTCGGCCATTGCCCGGACCCGGGAAGCGATTGCGACCGACGATTTGAACCAGATCAAGTCGGCCAGCGAACAGCTTGAACAGGCGTCCCATGCGATGAGCAAGGCGATGTACGAAACAGCGGCGGCCCAAAACGCCTCGGCCCAAGGGGCCCAGGCGGCCGACGACATGATGAAAAACGCGGCCGGGGGCGGCCCCTCCGACGGCGGTGACGACGACGCCATCGACGCGGAGTACGAGGTCAAAAGCTGACGTGTTACGAAAACGAAAAGCGGCTCGCAAGGGCCGCTTTTTTTGTGAAACGAAATGTCAAGCCCGTTGCGAACCATCATCGAACGATTACTCGACCGCGCGAACCCGACCTTTGTGCTGACGGTGCTCATGCGCCGCAGTCGGAGGGTGTTCGGTGTGACCGTGCTGATGTACGCCGCCATGGTCACGATGGTTTTCCTTTGTAGCGGCATGCTTCCGCGCGTGGGTCCGTTTTCCCCGGCGGAGTTTTTCGAAATCGGGCTTTTACTCGCGGCCGGTTTCTCTCTGGTTTTCCTCGGCAGTGACTACGGAGCCGTCTTCATCGAAGCGTCGTTCCAGGACGAACAGTTTCGTTTGACGCCTGTTTCGCCGCTGCAAATCGTTCACGGCGGCATGCAGGCCGCGCTGTTTTTTTCGGTGCTGCTTTTTGCACTGACGTTACCGACGTATCCGGTCGCCCTGCTGCTCGGCATGCCCGTGTTACGGATATTCTTCGGCACGATGTCGCTTTTTCTCATCGGACAGATGTTTTCGATGATCCTGATCGTTTCGTACATCGCCGCGCGAACTTGGCGGCAAATCGCCTTTGGAACGGCGGTCGTGCTTTTGGCGTTCTTCCTCATCGTCGGTTTTTTTTTCACCCCGCTGGGCCGATTGCTTTACGAAGGCAACCGCTGGCCGGTGCCGATGTCGTTCCTGGCCGGTGTTTTCGCGGCAATATACATCACCGCGTATTTCCTGGCCCGGAGTCATGCTTTGTCGCCCCGGAGGAGCTTTCGAACCACGAGCCTGATCAATGCCTGTGTTTTCGTTCCGATATTGATTGCCGCTGTCGCCGCGGCGCTGGTTTTGTCCCGATTTGTTTGACTCCCCCAATGCCCGACCCCACCGACATCCTGTTCCAAACGGCCCGGCAACTCGGGTTCGAACTGGCCGGCGTAGCTCCGGCGGGGACGCCTTCGCATTTTACGGAATATCGCCGCTGGATCGAAAACGGCCGTCACGCCGGCATGGATTATCTCGCCCGACACGGTGAACAGCGGCGGCATCCCGAGTCCGTGTTGCCGGGTGTTCGATCGCTCCTCATGCTCGGCGTGAGTTACCGAACCGTGCTCCTGGACGATCCCGAAACGGAAATTCCGTCACACCCCGCAGCGTCATTGGCAGGGATCGCGGAATACGCCCGGGGAATCGATTATCACGACTGGGTCCGGCATCGTCTCAAGATTTTGTCGCAAAAACACCGCGAACTTTTTCCCGAAGAGCGATGCCGAGGCGTGGTGGATACGGCTCCGGTGATGGAACGCGACTTCGCCGTTCAGGCCGGTCTGGGATTCATCGGCAAAAACACGATGCTCATCCACACGGACCGAAGCGCGAAGATCGGCTCGAAATTTTTCCTCGCCGTGCTGCTTTCCACGGCCGTATTACGATCCGAGCCGAACGAACCCGGCGATCCTTGCGGCGATTGTCGGGCATGCGTGGACGCTTGTCCCGTCGCGGCTCTGATCGAACCGTTTCAACTGGACGCGCGGCGTTGCCTGAATTACTGGACGATTGAACAGCGAGCCGAAATTCCGCACGAAATCCGGGAAAAGCTCGGCGAAAGATTCTTCGGCTGTGACGCCTGCCAAACGGTTTGCCCTTGGAATTCCGGTGTTCCCACGATCCCGCCGGGCACGGTCGACCCGAATTCCATCGACGAAACGCAATTCGCCCGAATCGTCGCCGGCTCTCCGCTCCGGCGTCGCTATTCCGTTTAGAACGAGGATCACAGGCCGTCCAGCGCGCCTTGGAGAATGCCCATGTAAAACGAGAAAAGCCGGAAAATGACCACGATAATACAGAACGCGACGAAGCCGTAAACGAGGAAGCCGCCGACGATCGAAAGAACCTTCATGCCCAACAGCGACTCCTGCAAATACCGCTGTGTCATGCGTTCCATGAGTTCCGGTAAATTCCCCGATTGTTCGCCGGAGTCGATGCTCGATAAAAGGTCTTCGTCCAACTCCGGCACACTGGCGCTGAAAGCGTCGGTCAAGGTTCCTCCGTGGTCGATGGTCCGCAAAATTCCCGGCAGTCGGTCTCTCACGGGCGCGTAACCGACCGCGCTGAACGACAACGTCAACGCCCGCTTGACGTCCATGCCGGTTCGCATGGTCAGGTGAAGTCCCCAGGTGAGTTTCGTCAGGGCCAACGTGTTCATGAGCCGACCGATTTTCGGGATTCTGTTCAGAAAATAATGCACCGGTCGGCTCCGGTCGATGCTCCGTCTCATGAATTGGTACAGGAAAACGCCGACGACCCCGACCAGGCCGAGAAAGGCGACGTATTTGATAAAGCCCGACACACCGATCAGGCCGAAACCGAAGACATCGATTTTCGTTTCCGTATATTTTTCGATCACGCCCAAGGCCAGGATCATGATGCCGATCACCGAGATCGCGGCGACGAATTCGACGATCGGCCATGTGAGCGATTTGAGAAAATCCCGCCGAATTTGCCGCATTTGTTCGTAATAGTCGGCCAATTCCGTGAGCATTTCGCCGAGGTGGCCCGACTGTTCGCCGACTTCGATCAGGGCGATGAACATGTCGCCGAGCTGTTTTCGAAACAGTTTCAGGGCCCCCGCGAAGGTTTCGCCGTCTTCCACGGAAGCGGCAACGGCGAGCCACATTTTCGCATCCTTCTGCCGACCCGCCTCGCGGTTGATCGCCTGAACGAGACTGATTCCGGCGTTGACCGAAATTCCGACGCGACGACAAAAGGCGGCGATATCTTTCATGACGATTATTTGTAGCGTAAAATTTCGGCGTGAAAAAGATCGTCGAGTCGGCCTTCCTGTAGGAACCGTTCGGCAACGACGGTGCAGAGAAAGGCTCCGTGGCGCCGGGCCGCGATGTTGTAATTTTCCTGGTGCCGGGCCAGGTTGCGTTTGTACCGCTCCTGGGCCAACATGTCGAGATACAGTTCCAGCCGCTCGCCGCTTTCACAGTCCACGAGCCGAAGGTTGCCCTGTTCCGGCGGGTCGATGTCCGCTTCGGCGAGGAGTTGAACGACAATCGTCACGGCCGCGTCCCCGGCCGTCTGTGAAAGAACCACGGCCGGGTCGGCCATGAAGAGCAAGTCGCTGACGATGATCCGGATACCCCGGGTACGCCAGCCGGGCGGCATTTGCGACAGGGCCTCGGCGGGCGACTGCGTGGCCGAAAGGTCGAAGGGTTCCCATTCCAGCGGGGCCAAATGGGACCGGCCCAGCGTCCGGCAGCCGTTGTCGGTGACGAAGACCCGGAATGAAAAGTGAGACTCCGCCGCCGCGGAAGCGAAGAAACCCGCCAGCGCGTAAGCCGCCTCGCCTTTTCGGGTTCCGGCCAGATTCATCGACCGGGACACGTCCAGCAGCAAATCGACGTGCGGGTTGACTTCTTCCCGGAACAGCTTCACATCGAGCCGATCGCTCCGGGCGTAAGCGTTCCAGTCGATGCGGCGCAAATCGTCGCCGGGCTGGTATTCCCGATGCTCCATGAATTCGAGACTGCTCCCGACACTCCGGCTGAGCATGTTCCCCATCGTGCCCAAGGGCGTCTGCGGCGGCTCGGCGAACACGGCCTGGCTCCCCCAGCGATAACCGTTCATAAGGCTTTGATGGTCCATAAGCACCTCACCGGCGTCTGCGCCGCTCGGCTAAACGGTTTCCATGTCGTCGATGTACTGACGCAACCGGTCCAATTCGTTGGTCACGCTGCGCAGTTTGAGCATGTTTTCGACGCGTTTGATGAGTTCGAATTTGTTGACCGGCTTGCTCAGGTAATCGTCGCAACCGGCGTTTACCGCTCGTTCGATGTCGCCCAGTTCGCTCAGCGCCGTAACCATGAGGATCATGATTCCCTTGGTTTTCGGGTCCGATTTCACGGCCTCGCACACCTCGAAACCGCTCAGCTTGGGCATCATGATATCCAGCAGGATCAGGTCCGGCCCGAACGACGCGACCTTTTCCAGCGTTTCGGCACCGTCGCCGGCCGTTTCAATATTGTAATCGAACCCCGCCAAGTAAGCGTCGAGCAATTCGACGTTGGCGATATTATCGTCCGCGATCAGGATTTTATTGGCCATAAATAATCGTTATTGCTGTTCGAATCTTGCCCGGAATTGCAAATCCTGGGCTTTTCCGAGGGCGTCTTCGGCTTTTTCCCGCTGGCCGGCTTCGACGCAAAAGGAACTTAAAATCGTGTATCCGAAGGCGTCGTCCGGTTCCAGTTGCGTGTACTTTTCCGCGCAGGCGATTGCGGCGTCCAATTCACCCCGTTTTTTATGGAAAGCGCCCAGGGCGTTGTAAGCAAGGGCGAAATCGGGAGCGTCCTGGATGAGCTTTTGCAGCCCGTCCACGGCGGCGGTAAGGTCGCCTGTGCGCTGGAGTTCGATACACGCGTCGTAGCGTTCAAGGGGCGTGGACATGGAATTTGCGGGGGTTTCGGGGAAAAGGAGGGATCAAAAACCCAAGTATACCTCCCCTCAGCGAAAAAATCAACCGTGAATCCCACCGACAAACGAACGATGACAAAGTTCAAAACAGGCGAAACCACGTATGTTACTTTTTCGATTCCTTCGGTTCTTTTTGGAACGTCAGCATCTCCCGCAAGATTTCGTTGCTGATGGTGTTCGATAGAAAACGGACCGAACCATCGCCAAGAGCGACACCGGCACATCCGGGATGGTAACTGCTGATTCCCATGGCATCGACATTGATTCCCTTGACGGCCGTTTCAAAGGAAATTTCCCGCGATGGATCCATCCAGTTGACCGGCGTCCTTCGCTCCACGACAAAAATGCTTTGGCTCGCTTCCCCTTCTTTCATGGCTCTCGGTTGCGATCCGAAAAAAGCCGCTTCCGGGCCGTCGACAACGGAATAATAACAGCCTGCCGGCGTGGGAACCTGAACCGCTTCACTCGGATTGCCGCTCGGGCATCGAAAAATGGGCGGCGTTTTCGCGTGAAACTGGCGATTATGCTCGCTGTCCCAAGGTTCGTCCAATCGAATTTGCGTATACATCGCCGGATGCTCGATAAAAGGCAGGATCAAAACCCGCCAACTGTGCAGGGGATTGTCGTCTTCATCCACGGTGTAAGCGGGCGGAAATGAACCGTACAGGTCGTGATAATTATGAAGGCCGAGCATGATGAGCTTTATGTGGTTGGTGCACTGCATACGTCTTGCCGGTTCACGAGCCGCAGGAACCGCCGGCAGCAACAGGGCGATCAAACAGCCGATAATGACAATGACGACAAGAAGCTCGACAATCGTAAAATGGGAGCGGCGTTTCACATTTTCGTTCGTTTGCTCGGATGGACTCACGGCCAGGGATTCGCCCGGTTTCTTGGCGGCATCCAACACCGCCCAGAAAATGGCCGTCAAAAAAATCAGGTAAAGTCCGCCGAAAACGGAGAGGTGGAGAAGATGCACCCGCATCGGCTGGTAAGAAAACCGATCCATAAAAAGAAGGCTGACAATGAGCACCGGCAGAAACCCGCTCAGGAGGAACAGCACGAAGAAACCGGCGGCCGCTCCGACGCGTTTTTGGAGCAGTTGCCCCAAGCCGGGCAGGAAAAGCGAACAAAAAGCATGAAACGTGTTGATGGGGCGTTCGGGTTTGTTCATCAGTCTGAATGGGGTTGATGGATTCGTGCCCTATAATCCGACGCCACTCCATTCTACCGGGAAAAATTGCGATTTTCAAGGAAAAAACCAGTGCGGCCGGGCCGCCATTCGAGCTTCCGCTCGTTGAGTTCATCCGCGAAATGGTTGCTTCGCTCCCGATTTCGCTGATCAACATCCTGAAAAACCTTCACGGTTTTGAACATGAGTAATACAAAGACTCAACGTATGACCATCGGAGTGGCATAGGGTTTGAAAAAAAACTCGATATCCTCTATAATGGCGGAAAGCAACGGCGATAACCGCTAACGGCATTCAAAACCGTGCCGATATTGCCGTCACACTCTCACAAACAAACCAAGATGCCCGACCTACCGAATATTCTCGTCAGCGATTTTGACGGCACCATGACGCGCAACGATTTTTATCGACTCGTCGTCCAGCGTTTTCTCTCGCCCGAAGACCTTTCCCCATGGAATGAATATCGCAACGGAAAGATCACGCATTTCCGAGCTCTCCAGCAAATTTTTCGCCATATCCGCCGTCCGGAATCCGACGTGCTCGACCTCCTTCGTGACATGCAAGTCGATCCCCGGATACCGCAAAGTCTCGACGCCCTCCGACAAGCCGGCTGGGACGTCGTGATCGCCTCGGCGGGGTGCGATTGGTATGTCCAACGAATCCTGGCCGGACTGGCCGTGAACATGACGGTCCACTCCAATCCGGGCGAATACGGAGAAAACGGCCCCCTGAAAATGCGTGAGCCGATCGACTCGCCGTTTTATTGTCCGGAAACGGGAATCGACAAAGCGGGAATCGTGCGGTATCATCTCCGCCAGGGCCGGACGGTCGCCTATGCCGGAGACGGCTACACGGACGTCGACGCCGCAATGCTCGTTGCCGACGAGCGGCGATTTGCGAGAGCGGACCTTGCCGAGACGCTGAAAGAACGGAATGTGCCTTTTCGGTCTTTTACGATCTGGTCGGAAATCGCCGATGCGTTGATCGAAAAGAAAGAAAAACCGTAGGTTTTTTCTCCTCCTGACTCCTGTCCCGAAAATGAAACAAACATCACAAATCAATGTTCCTTCGTTGGTTCGGATCAAACCCGGCGCCTTGGGGCGTCTGGGAATTTACCTGGAGCGTGAAAAACTAGCTCCGGCCTTGGTTTTGTCGAGTCCGCTTCCGGAGCCGGTGGCAAAGATCGCCCGGGATTCTATTTCCGAACAGAAAATCGAGGTCGCCGACTGGATCATCGTCGACGGCAATCGTTTCGAAGACGCGGTAAAAATCCTTTCAACGTTGCCCCGAAAAATCCGAGCCGTCGTCGGTATCGGCGGCGGCAAGGCGCTTGATACGGGAAAGTACGTTTCCTTCCTGGCCCGGTTGCCGTACATTGCGGTTCCGACCTCGCTTTCCAACGATGGGTTTTGCAGCCCGCAATCCAGTTTGACGCTGAACGAAAAACGGCGATCCTTCCCGGCGGCTTTGCCCAAGGGCGTGGTCATCGACGTGGACGTTTGCCTCGGGGCACCGAAGTCCCTCTGGCTTTCAGGGGTCGGCGATCTCGTTTCGAAACTCACGGCGGTGTTCGATTGGAAGCTGGCGTTTCATGCCAAGGGCGAATTTGTGGACGACTTGGCCGCGCTCTTGTCCGATGCGACGGTTTACCAGTTCGTGGCCGCTCCAAACTTCGACGCATCGGGAACCTCGCTGCTCGCAACGGCTTTGATGCTCAACGGAATCGCGATGGAAATCTGCGGTTCATCGCGGCCGGCCAGTGGAAGCGAACACCTGATTTCCCATGCGCTCGATTCCATGTCCAAACGTCCGCGCCTGCACGGGCTTCAAGTCGGAGTCGCATCGTATCTCATGAGTCATCTTCAAGGGCGGTCAACCGAGACGATAGACACCCTGTTCCGAAAAACGGGTTTCTGGGACGAAATCCGCCGCGACCCGTTTTCCCGTACGGAATGGCTTGAGGCGGTCCGAATCGCCCCGTCGATGAAAGACGATTTCTACACGATCCTGTCCTCAAAGAATTGCCAGCCGGAAATTTGTCAACTGCTGGACACGGACCCGGCTTTGCAGGGATGTTTTCTCAACGACGGGTAATGGGCATTTCTTATCTTGACGAAATTCCATGTTTCGCTCACGCCCCATAAAAAAAGCCATCTTGGAAAGTTCCAAAATGGCCGAAATGACCCCTACGGGAATCGAACCCGTGCCGCGGCCTTGAAAGGGCCGTGTCCTAACCGCTAGACGAAGGGGCCATAAAAGAGACGGTCATTTTACTCGATTCCCTTTCTCCGGCAAGGGGGCAGGCGGCGAAAAAAAACGCCTCCCTTTCCCGGCGAAAAAGCTTGCGGACTTGAATATCTTCCGATAGGATACTCACATCACGAGGAAATCGTCGCCGTGTTTCCACGTGCCGCGTTTTCCGGCAAAGATTGTTGACGTCTCCGTAACTTTTTTTCCCGATAATGTTCTTCCAATCAACTGCCCCGCCCTTCGCCCTGCCGGCCTTCCTTCTCTGCTTCTGGATCGCTACGGTTTTCGGGGCCGATTCGCCGCAGTGGGGCGTGGACCAGGGACGCAACAGGATTTCCCATGAACGCCATCTCCCAACGGTGTTTCAACCGGGCAAAAAGGATCCGACCGAAGACCTTATTCGGCAGCCGGGCCGGAATGTCCGATGGGTTGTTCCCATTGGATCACGGACATACACCCCGCCTGTCGTCGCTCAAAATCGCGTTGTGATCGGAACCAATAACGAAGCTCGCTTTGAACCCCAAGTCGAAGACGATCAAGGAGTTTTGCTCTGCCTGGATGCAAGGACCGGTCGGTTTCTCTGGCAATATACGGCTCCCAAAGTGTCCGGGATCAAATTCTTCGACGTCGAATACATCGGAATCACCTCGACGCCCCTGGTCCGGGACGGCCATGTGTATTTCGTCGACAATCGTGGAACGGTTTGCGTGCTGAACCTCAACGACGGCAAACCCTTATGGACGCTGGACCTGATCAAGACTTTCGGTGTCCGACAGCATGATACGAACAACACCACGGTGATCCTCCACGACGGCCTGCTCTACCTGGGAACCGCCAACGGACTCGACGACCGCCATGCCGAAATGGAACGCCCGGAAGCTCCCACGTTCGTCGTCCTCGACGCCGCGACGGGCCGACCGCTGGCCCGTGACGACCATTGGGTTCAAGGCGGTATCGCCCATGGTCAATGGTGCTGCCCGGCCTTGGGCGAGGTCGTTCAAAATGACGAAACCCGCGTTTGGACCGTTTTTTTCGGCACGGGACGCGGAGTCGTTCACGCCTTTGCCGCCTTGAATCGGGAAAAACTGCTTCGGGAAGCGCCGGCACCGGAAGAAATGAGTCCCTTCGGGGAAAATCTGCCCAAAATTCAGCCCGACTGGACCTTCGATGGCAACGGTCCCGAGGCCCTTGGAGAAGCCGTCTCCTTTCATGCAGGACAGGGAAGCCGCTCCTACACCTGCCTGTCTCCCCTGGTTTTTGCGGACAATCGGCTCTTTGTCCTTTTCTGTTACGACGCTTTCAATGGTGCCTCGCCGAGGAGGGCCTATTTGGCCGCGCTGGATCCCACCTTGTCCGGCGGTTCGACAAAAGCGTCAAGGCTTCTTTGGAAAACGCCGAATATAGATAAGGGGGCCATGGCGCCACTTGCCGTCGACGATGGAATTGTCTACCTCGGCGACCGTGCAGGCGGGTTCCATGCCTTCGACGCCGAAACGGGCCAAACCCTGTGGAAAATCGATCTGAAAGGCGATCATTGGGCCGGACCTCTTGTCGCAGACGGTAAAATTTACCTTGGAACGGCACGTCGCCAATTTTACGTCCTCCGGGCGGGCCGTGAGCCGGAAATATTGTCGGAAATCGAGATGCCCGACGCCCTCCATGCCGGAGCCACGGCCGCCGATGAAACCCTATTTGTTCCGATCAACGGTTTTTTATATGCCATTGAAAAGGAATCCGACTCTCCCTGATTGTGTGATGCCATGAAAACGTCCATTTCTTCCGCGACTCTCTTGTCTTGCCTGTTTTTCCTGTTGACATCCTCGGTTTGGGCACAGTTTCAGTTCGATACGAACGAATCCAATGCCGAGTCCGGCACAAATTCTGCCGTTGTGGGGGGGCCTCGGTTGGGCGAAGGACGCACACAGAGTTGGCGGACCGGCATCATCATCGAGCCCCAGGGACAAATGCAAAACATCACTGTTTCTCTGCCTATTCCGATGGACTGGCCCGAACAGAAAGTCGTCAGCGTCAACGAGGAAAGTCTGGCCAATGCCCGCATTCGCTACCGGACCGTCAATGACGGGGCTCGGGAAGCTGTGCTGGAAATCGATAAAACCCGCTCGGCCCGCAAAATCGAACTGATCCTCGAAGTCAACCTGATCAATTACGACCTTATTCCACCGCTGAACACCGAGGATTACGTTATCCCCAAGTCGCCGCGCGGTGTGGAGGCGTATCTCAAGGAGAGCCCGGACATTAAGAGCGACAGCCGGATTTGCCTGAAAATGTTCAACGAAATCACGAAGGACCGCGAATCCGACTGGGAGAAAGTCGAAGCGCTTTACAGCTTTGTGCAGAACAATGTTCGCTACGATGAAACGCTCCGTGACAAAAACGCCCGGGGCGCCTTGGCCGTTGTTTCCGATCCTGAAGGTACTTGGTTCGGTGACTGTAAGGATATGTCCTGCCTCTTCGTCGCTTTGTGTCGGGCCGGTAAGATTCCTGCGCGGATTGTTCGGGTTCCGGAACATTGTTACGCCGAGTTTTACTTGGAATTGAAGCCCGAAAAGGCGCCCAAACCGTCCGGTCCGCAGCGGCGCGGGGCCAAATCAGCCCAGCCCGCCGGATTCTGGTTTCCCTGTCAGGTGGCGGGTTCCTACGCTTTCGGCGGCATTCCCGAACGGCAACCGATCTTGCAGAAAGGCGACACCTTTCCCGACCGTGAAAAAGGGGGCAAGCACAAGAAGATGTTCCTGAACGAATGCTTCGACGGCAAGGTCATCGGCGAAGGTGGCAAACCGATCTTCAAAGAAAAATAACGCTCCCGGTCCTGCGCGGTTTTTTCGGGTGAAGTTGACTTTTCCGAAATAGAACCCATAATAGATGGCGTGCTGGCGGGGTGCTTTGTCGGTTTATGCGTCCGGCCGTTTGTTCTTATCTCTCCGTCCTCACCTGCTTATGAGTTCCACCGCTTTTATCCCCATTATTGAAGGATTTTGGCTCCGGAATTTCAGGGGGATCAAACAGCTCGCCGTCGGTTCGAGCTTCCAGCAGACCATGGTCATGGACGGTGACAACGATCTGTCACCTTACGATTTAACCTCCCTCACGACCTTCATCGGCAACAGCGGTACCGGTAAGAGCTCGATCTTGGACGCCTTCGCCTTC